>CAMKYP010000012.1 GCA_946477505.1 uncultured Dechloromonas sp.
GAGGCAGCCGTGCGCAGCCGGCGCGAACGCGATGCGTTCGGCGAGGAGCAGACCCGCATCAATCATGAAGCGGCGAACCGGTCGGCCGACTTTGCCCGACGCCTGCGGCAATACGCACAAGCCAGCGGCTGAAGCATGGCCAAGTTCCGCATCGACACGCTGGACACCAGCAGCGAGATTTTGCTCGACACCTGCGCCACGCTGATCGCCAACACATTTGCCGACCCCGAGCGCTACAACCTTGAGCGCATCCGCCGCGAGCTGCGTTGCGACGATCCGGTGTACTACCGGCGCTTTTTCATCGCCGTCGAAAACGGCCAGATCATCGCCCTCGGCGGCGTGAAGGCCGCCGACTGGGCCTCGCGGACGCACATCCTCTACCTCTCCGCCGTCGCTCCGGAAAAGCGCGGACAAGGCATCGGCCGGGCGCTGATCAAGGCGCGCCTCGACTGGCTGAAAGCCACCTTCAAGTCGGGGCGCATCCTTGTTTCGGCAAGCAAGGCCCGGCGTTTCCGCGACCTGGGCTTCCGCGAATTGCGCAACGGCCACATCGACGGCAAGCATCTGATGCTATGCCGCTTTTAGCCCCCGGAAAATCGTCACGCCCCTGAAACATTGACTGGCGATAGTTTGTCTATCGTTACGACATCACCCCCCCGAACGCCATGCACAACGCCTGCTACGACCCCACTGACGACCATGCACAGGATACGCTAGCCGATCCTTTCCGCCGCCGCCTGCTTTCCGCTGCCATCCTGAGCACGGCCGGAGGCGCCCTGGCCGCCGCAGGCGTTCCCCTGCCTGCGCTGGCAGCCAGTGCCGGGCGCGCTTCCGGTGCGCTGACCGATTTCGTTTCGCTGGCCGTCTCCACCGCCGATGAGGTGCGTGTGGCGCCCGGGCACGCCGCCAGCCTGCTCTACGCCTGGGGCGACCCGGTTTCCAGCGGGCCGGCGGCTTCCGCCGATGCCGCCGACGATGCGACAGCACAACAGCAGCAGGCCGGCATGCATCACGACGGCATGCATTTTTTCCCCTTCGTCGAACAGGGCAAGCCTTCGTCGACACACGGCCTGATGTGCATCAACCACGAGTACACCGACGACGGCCTCCTCCACGCCGGCGGCATGCAGGAATGGAGCGCCGCCAAGGTCGCCAAGTCGCAGGCCGCGCATGGCGTATCGGTGATTGAAGTCAGGCAGGCGCAGGACGGCTGGCAGGTCGTCCGCCCCTCGCGCTGGGGGCGCCGCATCACGGCCGGCACACCGTGCCGGATCGCCGGTCCCGCCGCCGGCAACCCGGCCATGCGCACCGCCATCGATCCGCGCGGCGAAGTCATTCTCGGCACGCTGAACAACTGCGCCATGGGCCATACCCCGTGGGGCACCTATCTGACCTGCGAAGAGAATTTCAACGGCTATTTCAAGGCCCCGCCCCCGCTCACCACCGACCAGAAACGCTACGGCTTTACCGCATCGGGCTTCGGCTTTCGCTGGCACGAGCACGATGCGCGCTTCGATCTCGGGCGACATCCCAACGAAGCCAATCGCTTCGGCTGGGTCGTCGAAATCGATCCGTGGCATCCGGAACGCGCGCCGGTCAAGCGCACTGCCCTCGGCCGCTTCAAGCACGAAGGCGCCACCGTCACCTCGGCCCGGGATGGCCGCATCGTGGTCTACATGGGCGACGACGAACGTTTCGAATACATCTACAAGTTCGTCTCCCGCGACCGCTATGTCGCCGGCAAGACCGACACCGCCACGCTGCTCGACCATGGCACGCTGTACGTCGCCCGCTTCGAGAACGACGGCTCCGGCCGCTGGCTGCCGCTACGCCACGGCGAGTCCTACCCCGGAGGAGCGCTCAACGCGGCAAACGGCTTCACCGACCAGGGCGACGTTGCCATTCGCTGCCGGCAGGCGGCCGACATCGCCGGGGCGACGAAAATGGACCGCCCGGAGTGGATCGCCGTCCACCCCCAAAGCGGCGAGGTCTATGTCACGCTGACCAACAACAGCAAGCGCGGCACCGACGGCGCACCCGGAACCGACGCCGCCAATCCCCGCGCCGCCAACGTCTTCGGCCACATTGTCCGCTGGCGAGAAAACGGCCACGACGCCGCCGCCGAACATTTCGCCTGGGATATCTTCGCCCTCGCCGGCGACCCGCAAGCAGCCGACGAGAGCAAGCGCGGCACCGTCAAGGGCGATGCCTACGGCAGCCCGGACGGCCTGTGGTTTGCCCCGAACGGCAGCCTGTGGATACAGACCGACGTGTCGACCAGCGTGCTGAACCAGGGCGACTACGCCCGGCTCGGCAACAATCAGATGCTGGTCGCCGACGTGAAGAGCGGTGAAACCCGGCGTTTCCTGACCGGTCCGAAAGGCTGCGAACTGACCGGCATCACGGCGACCCCGGATGGCCGGACGCTGTTCGTCAACATCCAGCACCCCGGCGAAACGGCCAGCGAGCGCTCCGATCCGGCCGCACCGACCGCGATCTCGGCCTGGCCGGCCAACCAGTTTCCCACGGCGACCGGAGGCCGCCCACGCTCGGCCACCATCGTCATCACCCGCCTCGACGGCAAGCCCGTCACCGGCTGAAGCAAGGAGTAGCCATGGAAAAGCGCAACGACATCGCCGCCTTTCCCGAACTGTTCGACGGCATGGAGGAATTCATCGAGGAGCAGGCCGCCGGCCTCAAGCGCACCAGCGTCATCCTCGCACTGGCCCTTGCCGTGCCGACCACGCTGTTCATTCTCTACACGCTGCACCAGTTGTTCTGACGATGCCTCAGCGACGCGCCAGATTGGCTGCCAGCATGTTGCAGAACAGCGCGCCCTGTTCCAGGGCGTCGTCGAGTGCAACATGGGTATGCGGCGCCTGGTCGAACCAGTCGGCCGGCATCGCCTGTTTGCCGCAGGCCCGATAGGGCTGGCGCAGCACGGCCATGGCGTAGGTCTTGATGTCGATGACCGCGTAGCCGAAGGGGTTCTCTTCGGCGTAGCGCTCAAGGTACCAGAGAACGAAGGGGAAATCGAAGGCCGCCGGGTAGGCGACGAACACCGGCCGCCCCGGCAGGGCCTTCAGCCAGGCCACGTAACGACGCATCACCGCATCCGGCGACTCCGTGTGGCGTCGGCACGCCGCCCATGCCTCCGGCTGGGTGCTCCACCATTGCGCAGTACGCTCGTCCGCCACCAGGCCGGAACCCGTTTCCAGATTGGCTGAAAACGTCGCGAGCAGGGTTTTGTCCGCCGCATAGGCTGCCGAGCCAATGCTCAATATCGAATGTCGCCCCGGTATCGGCCCATCGGTTTCGATATCGGTACTGACGTAAATCTCAGGTAATGTTGCTCTCTCGGCCATGCGGCGATTATTCGCCTTTCCGGGCGTAGGCGCCACATCGGTGGGGAACACTTCACCGCACGCCAGTCCTTGGCCTGCGATCCCGCAACGTATTCCCGGAGGAAATCCAGCATGACAACCCCACTGCTCAGCGGCAAGAGAACCCTGATCACCCATGCCGATGCGTTCATGGGTCCCGCCCTGTGCGAGACCTTCCGGAGACATGGCGCCGAGGTCGTGGCCGACACCGCCGCCCTGCTCGACCCCGAAGAGCCGGCGCGCGTCATCGCCGCCGCCGGCCGGGTGGACATCCTGGTCGTCAATCTGGCCATGGCCGCCCCGAGCACGCCGCTGACGGCAATCGATGACGCGGAATGGCAGCGTGTCTTCGGCAGCCTGGTCGATCCGCTGCCCCGGCTGCTCCGTGCCGTCCTGCCACAGATGCAGGAACGCCGGCGCGGCAAGATTCTGGTCATGGGCAGCGCCTCGGCGCTGCGCGGCATGCACCGGTGCGCCACCTACAGTGCGGCGCGCGGCGCCCAACTTGCTTTTGTCCAAGCGGCCGGCGTCGAACTGGCGTCGCACAATATCCAGATCAACGCCATCGCGCAGAACTTCGTTGATAACCCGACCTATTTCCCGATCGAGGTACAAACCAACCCGAAGTTCCAGGAACGCCTGAAGCGCGAGGTGCCACTCGGACGCTTGGTCTCGGCCAACGAGGACACGGAGTTCGCTGCCTACCTGTGCAGCGAGCATGCCGATTGCTTTGTCGGCCAGACCTTTCCGGTTTGCGGCGGCTGGGCGCCTCGATAGCGCCAGGCCATCCGTCAATAAAAAAACCCGCCGCAGCGGGTTTTTCCTGAATCGGAGCGGGGTCAGGCCTTGGGCGGAACGTAGCCCTGGATCAGGTCGGCGCCCTCGCCGAAGAAATGTTTCTCGACCTGTTCGGCCAAGTACTTGCGATGCTTGGCATCGACCAGATTCAGGCGGTTTTCGTTGATGATCATGGTCTGCATCTTGATCCACTGCTGCCAGGCTTCCTTCGAGACATTCTCGAAGATGCGCTGACCGAGGGCACCGGGATACGGCGGGAAATCGAGACCATCGGCCTCGCGGCCGAGTTTGACGCAATTGACGGTACGTGCCATGTGAAACTCCGTGGGGTTGATGGGCTGGATTATCCTAGAAAGCGCGGCCGGACGCACCCTTCGGAAGAAGCAGCGCCGGGGTGATGGGGCGTGGATTCGTCCGGCTTTCAGGACGGCGACAAGCGGTCAACTGAGGTTTCCAGGATCACAAGGTCTTGAACAGGACCTTGGACCTCCGCTGATAGTTGTACATATCCCGTTTGGCGGCAGGCAGGTCATCCACCGTGCCGAGTTTGAAGCCGCGTTCGACGAACCAGTGCTCGGTGCGCGTGGTCAGCACGAACAGGCGCTTGATGCCGGACTTGCGGGCGCGTTTTTCGATGCGCTTCATCAACTGTTCGCCGTAGCCCCACTCGCGATGCTCATGGCTGACAGCCAGACAGGCCAGCTCCGCCTCTTCTTCAGAATGCGGATAAAGCGCCGCGCAACCGACGATGATGCCGTCGTGCAGCATGATCGAGAAATGGTCGATTTCGCGTTCGAGCAGTTCGCGCGGCCGATGCACGAGGATGCCTTCCTCTTCCATCGGTTCGATCAGCGCAATCAACGCGGCGATGTCGTCCGGCTTCGCCTCGCGGATGTTTTCCAGCGATTCGCGGGTGACCACCGTCCCGACCCCGTCGTGGGTGAACAGTTCGCGCAGCAAGGCGCCGTCCTGCTCGAAGCTGATCAGGTGCACCCGGCCGACGCCGGCGCGGCTGGCCCGTACGGCACAAGGCAGATAACGCTTGATATCGGTCGTCAGCCACTCGGCATCGCGCAGCATCTGCGAGGCCTCGTCGGCGGTCATGGCGTCGAGGAGCTCCCCTTGCTTGTCGGTCACCCCGAGGCTGTCGGTCAAATAAACCAGCTTGTCGGCCTTGATCGCCGTTGCCACCGCTTCGGCAGCCTCTTCCATCTGCAGGTTGAAGATTTCGCCGGTCGGCGACGGGCCTTCGCAGTTGAGCAGGACGATGTTGCCCAGCCCCAGCTGGGCGTTGATGCCCTCGGCGTCAACCTTGCGCACCTTGCCGGCATATTGCATGTCGATGCCGTCGAGCACGCCGATCGGCTGGCCGGTAATGAAATTGCCGCCGATGACGCGGATGCGGCTGTTGGCCATCGGCGTATTGGGCAGGCCCTGCGACAGCATGGCCTCGATTTCCAGGTAGACGCTGCCCACCGCGTCGAGCACGCAATCGAGCGCCGCCGCGTCGGTCACCCGGTAGCCGCGGTGGTAGATCGACTCCAGGTTCTTTTCGCGCAATTCCTCCTCGATCTGCGGCCGCGCGCCATGCACCAGCACCAGGCGAATGCCCAGGCTGACCAGCAGATTGACGTCGTAAGCCAGGGTCTTGGCGAATTCGCTCTCGACCGCCTTGCCGCCGAAGGCGATGACGAAGGTCTTGCCGCGAAAGGCGTTGATGTAGGGCGTGACCGCCCGGAACCAGGAGACGAAATGCTCGTCGTAAGGGGTATCGCTCATTTTTCGGTGGTTTTCCCGTCGTCGTCCTTGAATGCCGCTTCCAGGCGCTCGCAAATGGTTTTCAGCACTTTAACCCGGGCAAAGTTCTTGTCGTTGGCCTCAACCAACGTCCAGGGCGCCAGCCCGGTTGACGTTCGGTCGACCATGTCGCACACGGCGGCCACGTAGTCGTCCCACTTGTCGCGGTTGCGCCAATCCTCGTCGGTGATCTTGAAGCGCTTGAACTCGGTATCCTGGCGCTCCTTGAAGCGGCGCAACTGCTCATCGGCGCTGATCTGCAGCCAGAACTTCACGACCACCGCGCCGGCATCGGACAACTGGTGCTCGAAGTCGTTGATCTCGGCATAGGCGCGCAGCCAGTCCGCTTCGCTACAGAAGCCCTCGACCCGCTCGACCAGCACGCGTCCGTACCACGAACGATCGAAGATCGCCGCCCGCCCCGTGCGCGGTAGGTGGCGCCAGAAGCGCCAAAGATAGGGTTGCGCCCGCTCTTCCTCGGTCGGCGCCGCAATCGGCACGATCTGGTATTGCCGGGCATCCATCGATGCGGCGACGCGGCGGATGCTGCCGCCCTTGCCGGCCGCATCCGACCCCTCGAAAACCAGCACCAGCGAACGCTTGCCCACGAAGCGCGGATCGCGCACCAGTTCGGAGAGCCGCGCCTGGTACTTCGCCAACTGCATCTCGTAGGTTTTCTTGTCCAGCTTCTGTTTGAGGTCGAGTTCGCTAAGGACGTTCTTCTCGTCGATCGGATGCACGATGGGCGGGGCCACCGGCACGCGCTGCAGCCCTTCCTGGCTCAGGCGGCGCTTCATCGCGTCGAGCACGATGCGGCCGACGGTCAGCGAGCGATATTCGTCGTCGGTACCCTCGACGATGATCCACGGCGCATGCGCCGTGTTGGTCACGCGCAGCACATGGCCGGCCACCTGCTGCAACTTGTTGTAGGTCTTCAGGCGCTCGTAACTCTCCTTGGTCACCCGCCAGGCCGTACGCGGATCTTTCTCCAACGCCTTCAGACGGGTCTTCTGGCCCTCCTTGGAGAGGTGAAACCAGAACTTGAGGACCAATGCCCCTTCGTTGACCAGCATGGTCTCGAAGCGGTTGATGTCGTCCAGACGTCCATCGAGTTCCGAGCGGCGCATATCGCCGTTGATGCGGTCGGTGATCGGCTGCGAATACCAGGATCCGGCAAAGATGCCGATCTTGCCCTTGGGCGGCAGGGCGCGCCAGTAACGCCACATGTAAGGCCGGGAGGTTTCCTCGTCGCTCGGCGCCGAGAAGGCCAGGGTCGAGATGTGACGAGGATCTAGCCACGAATACAGCAGGTTGATCGTCTCGCCCTTGCCGCTGCCGTCGACTCCGGAAATGAGGATGACGACCGGAAATTCCTTCTTCTGCAGCATGTCGTACTGCGCGTCGAGCAATTCGGCGCGCAGTTTCGGCACCTCACGCTTGAAGGTGTCCTTGTCAACCTTGTGGCCCAGTTCCGCCGATTCAAACATGATCTACCCCTCCCTGAAATCACCCCACATCGCCTGCATGACCGCCAAGGCGGCCAGGCCGGCCGTCTCCGTGCGCAGCACGCGCGGCCCCAGGCGCACGCCCCGAAAACCGGCCTGCCGGGCAGCAATCATTTCCTGCGGATCGAGCCCTCCCTCGGAGCCGATCAGCAACTGCACAGCCCCTTCCGGCCGAATCGACGCAAAGCTGGTTTCCGCCTCCGGATCAAGCATCAGGCGCAAGGCGCCGTTGGCCGGCCTGGAAAGCCAGCTCTCCAGCTTCTCCACCGGCGCCACCAGCGGGACCTGATTTCGCCCGCACTGTTCGCAGGCCGAAGCCACCACGCCCTGCCAGTGCGCCACGCGCTTTGCCGCCCGCTCTCCGGCCAGCCGCAGTACGCTGCGCCGGCTTTCCACCGGAACGATGTCGCGCACCCCCAGCTCGACCGCCTTCTGTATGGTGAAATCCATCTTGTCGCCGGCCTGCAGGGCCTGCACGAGGGTGATGGCGAGCGGCGACTCGCACTCCGCGTCCTCCCAGGCCGACAACTCGGCATAGACGCGATCGCGCTCGATGCGCTCGATGCGTGCCGGGTACTGGCCACCCCGGCCATCGAAAAGGATCATCGGGGCGCCCGGCGGCAGACGCAGCACGCGCACGGCATGACGTGCCACCGGCTCGGGCAGCTCGACGTGCGCCCCCGGCGAAAGCGCTTCACGACAGTAAAAACGAGGTAAATTCATCGATGCTATTATGGGCGAAATGCCTTTTGGAGTGGAGAATCATGGTCGCCCTGAACCCGCCTGTATGCGATTTCGGCCAAGCCGCCCCCGATTTCGACCTGCCCGGCGTCGATGGCAAACGCCACACGCTGGCCGATTGCCGTGGCCCCAACGGCCTGCTGGTGATGTTCATCTGCAATCACTGCCCTTACGTCAAGGCGATCATCGACCGCCTGATCCGCGATTGCCGCGAACTGGCTGAGCACGGTATCGGCTGCGTCGCCATCATGAGCAACGATATCGCTGCCTACCCCGACGACGCACCGGACAAGATGCGGCTATGGTCCGACCAACTCGACTTTCCGTTTCCCTACCTCTACGACGAAAGCCAGGCGGTAGCCCGCGCCTTTGGTGCGGTCTGCACGCCCGACTTTTTCGGTTACAACGCCGACCTGCAGTTGCAATACCGTGGCCGACTCGATGCCTCGGGGCGCAACCCGGCAGCTGCCGACGCGCCCCGCGAACTGTTTTCGGCAATGGCCGAAATTGCCCGCAGCGGGCGAGGCCCCGAGGCGCAGGCGGCCTCCATCGGCTGCTCGATCAAATGGCGCAATTAAAAAAACAATACCTTTGCCAGACCCCACTGGCGCTGCGCTATCATTTGGCATAAATTCACCGACTGAATGACCTTATCGATGTCTCCGGACGCTCCTCCGCTTCCCGCCGACGATATTCAGCGCCAACTGGCCTACCTGCAGGCCGTCGTGTCGAACATGCCGCAAGGTATCAGCGTGTTCGACGAAGGTTTGCGCCTGCGCATCTGGAACGAAGGAATGATCCACGTGCTGGGGCTTCCCCCGGAAACGGTATTCGTCGGCGCCCTGTTCTCCGACCTGATCCGCATTCCCGCCCGCCGCGGAGAATACGGCCCCGGCGATCCCGAAGCGCATGTCGAACGGATTACCGCGCTGGCCATGAGGTTCGAGGCGCACTGTTTCGAACGCACCCGCCCGAACGGCACCACCCACCTGGTCCAGGGCGAGCCGCTCTACATGGGTGACCAGCTGGTCGGTTTCATCACCACCTACACCGACATCACCGAGCGCAAGGCAGCCGAAACCGCCCTGCGCAAGCAGCACTCCCAGTTGCATACGATCATCGAGAGTATTCCCAGCGCCGTCAGCCTGTTCAGCGCCGATACCCACTTGGAGCTGTGCAACACCGAATTCCAGCGCCTCCTCGATTTTCCGCCGGAGCTGACCCAGCCGGGAACGCCCATCGAGGAAATGTTCCGTTTCAACGCCCGGCGTGGCGAGTATGGTCCTGGCGACGAGGAAACGATCGTCCAGTCGCTGATGAAGCGCGCGCTGACGCCAGCCTCCCATCACTTCGAACGCACCCGGCCCAACGGGAAAATCCTCGAGGTCCGCGGCGTACCGCTTCCCGAAGGCGGTTTCGTGACGGTCTATACCGACATCACCGAGCGCCGCCATAGCGCGGAGCGGGAGCAACTGGCCCAAAAGGTCTACAGCCATACACCTGCCGGCATTATCTTCACCGACGATGTCCACCGTATCCTGTCGATCAATCCGGCCACCACCCAGATGACCGATTACGAAACGTTCGAGTTGCTCGGCCAGACCGTCTTCGGCCTGCTCAATCTCGATCCGGGGCAGAACGCCGACGAATTGCAGGTGCAACTGGCCCAGCGCGGCTCGTGGAGCGGGGAACTCACGGTCAATCGCAAGAACGGCTCGACGCTTCCGGTCGGCACGCGCGTCAACCGGGTCGACGACCCGCAAAGCGGCATGCCGGCGCATTACGTCTGGATTCTGGCCGATATCACAGAGCGCAAGCAGGCCGAAGACCGCATGCGCCACATCGCCCAGACCGACCCCTTGACCGGCCTGCCCAACCGGCTGGCCCTGCTCATGCGGCTGGCCCAGATACTGCCCGATGCCCGTCGTCACCAGTGGAAGGTGGCGATGATGTTCCTCGACCTGGATCGCTTCAAGATCATCAACGACACCCTGGGCCACCAAGTCGGCGACGAACTCTTGCGCGAGGTCGCCAGCCGGCTATCCCGGCTGGTTCGCGAAACCGATTTCGTCGCCCGCATCGGCGGCGACGAATTCGTCATCATCCTGCCGGCCATCAGCTCGCCGGCCGATGCCGCCAGCATTGCCAGCAAGGTCACGGCCGCGCTATCCATCCCCATCGAAACGGACGACCACGAACTGCACACCAGCCCATCGATCGGCATCAGCATCTTCCCCGACGACGGCCCCGATGCCGACATCATCCTGAAGAACGCCGACACCGCGATGTACCACGCCAAGGCGGCCGGCCGGAACAATTACCAATTCTTTGCGGCGGAGATGAACCACTCCGCCGCCGAACGCCTGCATATCGAGCGCAAGTTGCGCCACGCCATTGCCCGCAACGAACTGAACCTGGATTACCAACCCCAGTTCAACGCCAGCGACCGCGCGCCGATCGGCGTCGAGGCGCTGGTGCGCTGGCACCATCCCAGCGAAGGACTCATCTCGCCGGCCCGTTTCATTCCTGTCGCCGAGGAAACCGGCCTGATCAACGACATCGGCGACTGGGTTCTCAATACCGCCTGCCGGGAAATGGCCCGCTGGATCAACGCCGGACTACGCCCCATGCGCGTCGCGGTCAACGTCTCGGCCCGCCAGTTGCGGCGCCGCGATTTTTGCGAAACGGTCGCCAACGCATTGACCACCTCGCAGTTGCCGCCAGAACTCCTTGAGCTGGAAATCACCGAAAGCTCGGTGATGGAGAATCCGCAGGAAGCCACGCAGATTCTCGAACGCCTCGGCCGCATGGGCGTCACGCTGGCCATCGACGACTTCGGCACCGGCTACTCGTCGCTCGCCTACCTCAAACTGTTTCCGATCGACCACCTGAAAATCGACCGTTCCTTCGTCGCCGACATCGAGCACGACCTCAACGACCGCGCCATTGCCTTCGGCACCATTGCACTGGCCCACTCGCTCGGCCTCAAGGTCATCGCCGAAGGCGTCGAAACCGATGACCAGCTCGACCTGTTGCGCACCAACGGCTGCGATGAAGTCCAGGGCTACCTGCTCAGCCGGCCGCTGAACGCCGCTGCGGCGTTCGCCTTCCTGCACGCCAGCCACGTCCCGGAGTAAAATCGCGCCTTTGTCACGAACGCAGGAGTTCCCATGGCACAGCAACGCACGCTGGCGCGCTATCTCACCGAAGAGCAACGCAACAAGGGTGTCATCACCGGCGACCTGAAGCTGCTGGTCGACATCGTCTCCCGCGCCTGCCAGGCCATCTCCATCGCCATCGGCAAGGGCGGCCTCGGCGGCGTGCTCGGTGAAGCCGGTAGCGACAACGTGCAGGGCGAGGCGCAAAAGAAGCTCGACGTGCTGTCCAACGACATCCTGCTCGACGCCAACGAATGGGGCGGCCACCTCGCTGCCATGGCTTCCGAGGAAATGGACCTGCCGCACCTCGTTCCCCATCGCTTCCCCAAGGGCGAATACCTGCTCACCTTCGACCCGCTTGACGGCTCGTCGAACATCGACGTCAACGTTTCCATCGGCACCATCTTCTCGGTCCTGAAATGCCCGGACGGTGCCGACCTGAGTACCCCGGAAGCGGCGGAAAAGGCCTTCCTGCAGCCCGGCACGGCGCAGGTCGCCGCCGGTTATGCGGTCTACGGCCCGACCACGCTGCTCGTCCTGACCGTCGGCGACGGCGTCGCCGTCTTCACCCTCGACCGCGAGCAGGGCCAGTTCATCCTGACCCAGGAAAACGTGCAGATTCCGGCCGACACCAAGGAATTCGCCATCAACATGTCAAACCAGCGTTTCTGGGAAGCCCCGGTCCAGCGCTACGTCGCCGAAATGCAGGCGGGCAAGGAAGGCCCGCTCGGCAAGGACTACAACATGCGCTGGGTCGCCTCCATGGTCGCCGACGTGCATCGCATCATGACGCGCGGCGGCATCTTCATGTACCCGATGGACAGCAAGCTCAAGGATAAGGGCGGCAAGTTGCGCCTGATGTACGAGGCCAACCCCATGGCCTTCCTGATCGAGCAGGCGGGTGGCGCAGCCACGACCGGGCGCCAGCGCATTCTCGACATCCAGCCGGACAATCTGCACCAGCGCGTGCCGGTCATCCTCGGCTCGAAAAACGAGGTCGACCGGGTCACTGGCTATCACACCGCCTGAACTGCTACAGTCACACCTTCCCCAACGTCATAGGACGACCGCGATGAACAAAACCACCCTCGCGCTCATCTTCGCTGCCGGCACATTGGCCGCCGGCTGCAAGAGCAACGAACCCAAGCCCGAAGAAGCAGCCGCGGCGCCGGTACCCGCAGCGGCTGCACAACAGCAGGCGCCCGCCCCGGCGCCGGCCAAGCCCGAATGCCCGCCAGAAGACACCAAGGCCAAGAAAAAGACGGACAAGTCCAAGCGCACCAAGAACAAAACTGCCGAAAAACCGGTCGACTGCGAGCCGGCCAAGCCGGCAGCTGCAGCACCGGCTGCTGCCGCTCCCGCCGCGCGTGCCGGTCGGCTGATGCACGGCCCCTACGACATTTCCGCCAACAAGCCGGTGACCGACATCAGCCAGGTTCAGTCCGGCCAGGGCACGATGGTCAAGGGAGAACGCGAATGGGAAGGCGAGATCACGGGCATTCCGGCTGCCGGCACCACATTCACCAAGCTGCGCATCGGCATGTCACGCCAGCAAGCCATTGACACAGCTGGCCCGCCAACCGATCAGGGCGCCTACATCACCGGCAAGGCCTGGATTCCGTTCTATTTCGGCAGCGACCGGGCGCGCTGGGAAATGTCCTACAAGGGCAAAGGCCGGCTGATCTTCTCGCAGAATGCGGGCTTCGGCACGGACTTCTACCTAACCTGGATCATACACAACGAAAAGGATACCGGTTACCGATAAGCGCATATCGCTGCCCCCGGCCGCTCGAATACCGGGGGCAGCGTGGCCGCCAATATCCATACCCTGATCATGCACTCCTGACGACGATTGGTACTGATCACAGGATTCAGCAAATCTGATCGAAGACAGGCCCGAAAAGCCGGCCTTATTGGCCTCGCGCCCTACCCAAAAAAAGGGTTTTCCCGGATAATTTAGGCTTTTCAGCAGGCTGGATTTCCGGAACATGAGCGTCAGCAACACTCCCAAGTTTTCACCCTTGACTGGCGCCATCCGCGCCCTCGCCATGGACGCCGTCCAGCAGGCGAATTCCGGACACCCCGGCGCCCCGATGGGCATGGCCGAAATCGCCGAAGTCCTCTGGCGTCGCCATCTGCGTCACAACCCGGCCAACCCGCAGTGGGCCGACCGCGACCGCTTCGTGCTGTCGAACGGCCACGGCTCGATGCTGATCTACGCGCTGCTGCACTTGACCGGCTACGACGTCTCGATCGACGACATCAAGAATTTCCGCCAGCTACACGCCAAGACGCCGGGCCACCCGGAATACGGCTACACCCCGGGCGTCGAAACGACGACCGGCCCGCTCGGCCAAGGCATCACCAACGCCGTCGGCTTCGCGCTGGCCGAAAAGGTACTGGCCGCCGAGTTCAACAAACCGGGCCACGAGATCGTCAATCACCACACTTTCGTTTTCCTCGGCGACGGCTGCCTGATGGAAGGCGTGTCGCACGAAGCCTGCTCGCTGGCCGGCACCCTCGGCCTGGGCAAGTTGATCGCTTTCTGGGACGACAACGGCATCTCCATCGACGGCCACGTCGAAGGCTGGTTCACCGAGGACATTCCGAAGCGTTTCGAGTCCTACGGCTGGCACGTCATTCCGGCCGTCAACGGCCACGACGCCGACGCCATCGAAAAGGCCCTGCTCGCTGCCAAGGCGGCGACCGACAAGCCGACCCTGATCTGCTGCAAGACCACCATCGGCATGGGCTCGCCTAACAAGCAGGGTTCGCACGACTGCCACGGCGCCCCGCTCGGCAAGGACGAGATCGCCGCCGCTCGTGAGTACATCGGCTGGCCGCACGCGCCCTTCGTCGTGCCGGACGAAGTCTACGCCGCCTGGAACCGCAAGCCGGCCGGCGCCGTCTTCCAGGAAAACTGGGACCAGCGCTTTGCCACCTACCGCACCGCCTTCCCGGCCGAAGCCGCCGAATTCGAGCGCCGCGTCCTCAAGAACGAACTGCCGGCCACCTGGGCAGCAACCAAGGCCGCCTACATCGCCGCCTGCCGCGAGAAGGCCGAGAACATCGCCACCCGCAAGGCCTCGCAAAACGCCATCGCCGCACTAGTCCCGGCCGTGCCGGAAATCTTCGGCGGCTCGGCCGACCTGGCCGGCTCCAACCTGACCTTCGTCAAGGGCAGCAAGGGCGTCACCCGCAGCGAAGGCGGCAACTACTGCTACTACGGCGTGCGCGAATTCGGCATGACCGCCATCGCCAACGGCATCGCGCTGCACGGTGGCCTGATTCCCTACACCGCCACCTTCCTGGTCTTCTCGGATTACGCCCGCAACGCCATCCGCATGGCCGCGCTGATGAAGCAGCGCCAGATCATGGTCTACACCCATGACTCCATCGGCCTCGGCGAAGATGGCCCGACCCACCAGCCGGTCGAGCACATCCCGTCGATGCGCATCATCCCGAACCTCGACGTCTGGCGCCCGGCCGACGCGACCGAAACTGCCATCGCCTGGACCGCCGCCGTCGAGCGCGCCGACGGCCCGAGCGTGCTCGCCCTGTCGCGCCAGAACCTGCCGACCGTCACCCAGAAGGTCGCCGACGCCGACATCGCCAAGGGTGGCTACATCCTGTCCGATGCCGCCGAGCCGAAGGCCGTGCTGATCGCCACCGGCTCCGAGATCAAGCTGGCGCTGGACGCCCAGGCCGCCCTGGCCGCCGAAGGCATCGCCGTGCGCGTCGTGTCGATGCCCTGTACCAACGTTTTCGACCGCCAGAGCAAGGAATACCGTATCGCCGTGTTGGGCAGCCACATCCCGCGCGTCGCCATCGAAGCAGCGCACTCCGACTTCTGGCGCAAGTACGTCGGCCTGCACGGCGCCGTGATCGGCATTGACCGTTTCGGCGAATCCGCCCCGGCCGGCCAGCTCTTCGACCTGTTCGGCTTCAACGTCGCCAACGTCGTAAAGACGGCCAAGGCGCTTCTGTCCTGATTTCAGACTTCAAACGCAGAGAGGAAAAACACCCATGGCTATCAAGGTTGCAATCAACGGTTTCGGTCGTATCGGTCGCTGCACACTGCGCGCCATCTACGAGCAGGGCCTGCAGAACGAATTCGAAGTCGTCGCCATCAACGCCTCCGGCGACCTGACGACCAATGCCCACCTGCTGAAGTACGACACCACCCACGGTCGCTTCCGCACCTCCGTGGAAACCGAGGGTGAAAACTGCATCATCATCGACGGCAAGAAGATCGCCTTCTACTCGACCAAGGACCCGAAGGGCGTTAACTGGGCCGACCACGGCGTGGACGTCCTGCTCGAGTGCACCGGCGCCTACACCACCAAGGCCAAGGCCCAGGCACTGCTCGACCAGGGCGCCAAGCGCGTTCTGATCTCCGCTCCGGGCGGCGACGATGTCGACACCACCATCGTCATGGGTGTTAACGAAGGCGCGCTGAAGGCCGGCATGACCGTCGTCTCCAACGCCTCCTGCACGACCAACTGCCTGGCTCCGGTCGCCAAGATCCTGGCCGACAACGTTGGCATCAAACAAGGCCTGATGACCACCATCCACGCCTACACCAACGACCAGGTAACCGTGGACGTCCGTCACAAGGACCTGCGCCGCGCCCGCGCCGCCGCCGCCAACATCATCCCGACCAAGACCGGCGCCGCCAAGGCTGTCGGCCTGGTACTGCCGCAACTGGTCGGCAAGGTGGACGGTTTCGCCCTGCGCGTGCCGACCATCAACGTCTCGCTGGTCGACCTGACCTTCACCGCCGAGCGCGCCACCACCAAGGAAGAAATCAATGCCTTGATGACCGCCGCTGCCAATGGTCCGCTGAAGGGCATCCTCGACGTCAACAACGAGCCGCTGGTGTCGTCCGACTTCAACCACACCACCGTCTCCTCGACCTTCGATGCCACCCAGACTCGCGTCATCAAGGGTGAAGACGGCTCCGTGCTGGTCAAGGTCCTGGCCTGGTACGACAACGAATGGGGCTACTCCTGCCGCATGCTCGACGCTGCCCGCGCCTGGATGGCCGCCAAGTAAGCCAATATAAGCTGTGCCCCTCGCCCCGCTTGTGCGGGGCGAGTTGTTTCAAGCCGGAGAGAGCCGAAGTTCCCCACTGCCCAACAGGAGATCGAGATGAAGATTGGTTTCGCCCCCCTTGCCGCCGCAGCACTTTGCCTTTCACTGACCCCGGCCGCCCTGGCGGCAGACGACAAGAAACCGGCCGAAGGCGAGCCTGCCATCGTGACCGGCAACCCGCCGCCCGATAGCCCGTTCGCCAAAGTCCGGCCGGGCATGAAGTACGCGGATGCCGCCGCCATCCTCGGCAAACCGACTTCCGAAACCGCCTACTGTACCGGCAAGCACGCCATCCCATTCTATTTCGGCATCGACAAGGCACGCACCAACCAGCACTTCAAGGGCCAAGGCGTGGTCATCTTCTATTCCGACTTCAGTTCCTTCGGCTTCGGCCGCTACAAGAGCTGCTCGGCGAAGGAACCGCTGGAAGTCGCCGAAGTGCATTACGACGCCAACGAAACTGGCGTCGCCGAAGGTGAAGAGCCCAAGAAGGAGCCGGCCCAGGCCGCCAATTAAGTTGCTGAAACCGAAACGACTTGCCATTAACGGATACGGCCGCATCGGTCGTTGCTTCCTGCGTGCGCTGCTGGAATCCCCAGTGGCGCACAATCTGCAGGTCGTGGCCATCAACGAACCGGCCAATCTCGACAGCATGGCCTACCTGACGCGCTACGACTCGACGCACGGCCGTTTTCCCGGCCTGGTCGAGGTGGTGGACGGCAAGCTGCTGATCGACAACCACGCCATCCGGGTCAGTCACGCCCGGACGCCGGAAGAAGTCGATTGGCGTGACATCGACCTCGTCGTCGAATGCTCCGGCGCCTATGGCCGGCGCAACGAACTGACCCGCTTCATCGATGCCGGCGCCCCCCGCCTGCTCTTGTCGCACCCGGGCGCCAGCGCCGACGACGTGGACGCGACGATCATTGCCGGCATCAATCAGGATAGCCTGACCGGCGATGAAAAACTGGTTTCGGCCGCCTCCTGCACGACCAACGCCATTGTCCCGCTGCTCGACCTGCTCGACCGCGAGGTCGGTATCGAGCAGGCCCTGCTCAGCACCCTGCATTCGGTGATGAACGACCAGCCGCTGATCGACGGCTACCACCATGACGACCTGCGCCGCACACGTTCGGCCATGCAGTCGATCATTCCGGTATCGACCGGCCTGGCCCGCGGCGTCGAGCGCCTGCTGCCGCAACTGGCCGGCCGTGTACAAGCCAAGGCGATCCGCGTGCCGACCACCAACGTCTCGGCCATCGACCTCACCATCAGCACGCAGCGTCCGGTCTCGGCCCACAGCATCAACCAGCTGCTGGCCAACGCCACGCGCGGCCCGCTCAAGCGGCTGGTCGCCTATTCCGAGGCGGCGCACGCCTCGATCGATTTCAACCACGACCCCCATTCGGCCATCGTTGACGGCAGCCAGACGCGTACCGCCGGCACCCATCTGGTCAACCTCTTTGTCTGGTTCGACAACGAATGGGGCTTCGCCAACCGCATGCTCGAAGTGGCCGACCACTGGTCGCGACTTTGGCAAACGCGCTGACCACAGAATCCAACCTAACCAAAACTCAGGAGATAACCCATGAACGTCATCAAGCTGACCGACCTCGATGTTTCCGGAAAGCGCGTCTTCATCCGCGCCGACCTCAACGTGCCGCAGGACGAGGCCGGCAACATCACCGAGGACACCCGTATCCGCGCCTCGCTGCCGTCGATCAAGTACTGCCTGGAAAAGGGCGCCGCCGTCATGGTCACCTCCCACCTCGGCCGCCCGACCGAAGGCGAACTGACCCACGAAGACAGCCTGATGCCGGTTGCCGTACGCCTCGGCCAGATGCTGCACACCTCGGTACGCCTGATCACCGACTGGGTCGATGGCGGCTTCGAAGTCAAGCCGGGCGAAGTCGTCCTGCTCGAAAACTGCCGCGTCAACAAGGGCGAGAAGAAGAACAACGACGAACTGGCCCAGAAGATGGCCAAGCTGTGCGACATCTACGTCAATGATGCCTTCGGTACTGCGCACCGCGCCGAAGCCACCACCCACGGCATCGCCAAGTACGCCCCGGTCGCCTGCGCCGGCATCCTGATGGGCGCCGAGATCGACGCCCTGTCCAAGGCCCTGCACAACCCGAAGCGCCCGCTGGTCGCCATCGTCGGCGGCTCCAAGGTGTCGTCCAAGCTGACCATCCTCAAGTCGCTGGCCGACAAGGTCGACCAGTTGATCGTCGGCGGCGGCATCGCCAACACCTTCCTGCTCGCCGACGGCAAGCGCATCGGCCAGTCGCTGGCCGAGCCGGACCTGGTCAAGGAGGCCCATGCCATCATGGACATCATGAAGGAACGCGGCGCCGAAGTGCCGCTACCGACCGACGTGGTCGTCGCCGACGAAGTCTCCGCCCTGGCCCGCGCCAACAAGATTTCCGTCGATGATGTGCACGCCAATGACCGCATTCTCGACGTCGGCCCGAAGACCGCCGCCAAGCTGGCCGAGATCATCGCCAACGCCGGCACCATCGTCTGGAACGGCCCGGTCGGCGTCTTCGAGCTGCCGCAGTTCGCCGGCGGCACCAAGATGATGGCCTCGGCCATCGCCCACTCCGAGGCCTTCTCCATCGCCGGCGGCGGTGACACGCTGGCTGCTATCGCCAAGTTCCACATCCACGACGATGTCGGCTATATCTCGACCGGCGGCGGCGCCTTCTTGGAATTCCTCGAAGGCAAGACCCTGCCGGCCATCGCCATCCTGGAAGAACGCGCGGCGAAGTAAGGAATGTCCCGGCCGCCCCTATCCATCGGGGCCGGCCGGGAAAAAATCATAAGCAAACCCCAGCAGGGAGACAAAAATGTCCCGCCATACCAAGATCGTTGCCACGCTCGGCCCCGCCTCGTCGTCCCAGGATGTTCTCGAACGTCTGGTGCAAGCCGGCATTGATGTCGTCCGTATGAACTTCTCGCACGGTACGGCCGAGGACCATAGGGCACGCGCCGAAGGCATTCGTGCTGCCGCAGCCAAGTACGGACGCACCGTCGGCATCCTCGGCGACCTGCAAGGTCCGAAGATCCGGGTCGGCAAGTTCGAGAACAACAAGATCACGCTGGGCATCGGCGACTCCTTCATCCTCGACGCGGCCTGTCCGCTCGGCAACCAGGAGCGCGTCGGCCTCGATTACAAGGACCTCCCCAAGGACGTGGCCAGCGGCGACATCCTGCTGCTCGACGACGGCCGCCTCAAGCTCGAGGTACTGCTCGTGCGCGGCAACGAAATTCATACCCGCGTGCTGGTCGGTGGCGAGCTGTCGAACAACAAGGGCATCAACCGCCAGGGCGGCGGCCTGACCGCACCGGCGCTGACCGCCAAGGACATGGACGACATCAAGACGGCCGCCCAGATCGGCGTCGATTTCGTCGCCGTCTCCTTCCCGAAGAGCGCCGCCGACATGTACATGGCCCGCCAGTTGCTGCGTGCAGCCGGCAGCCAGGCCGTGCTGATCGCCAAGATCGAACGCGTCGAGGCCATTACCAACCTGTCGGAAATCCTCGACGCCTCCGACGGCATCATGGTCGCCCGCGGCGATCTCGCCGTCGAAGTCGGTGATGCCAGCGTCCCGGCGCTGCAGAAGAAGATGATCCGCATGGCGCGGGATCGCAACAAGCTGACCATCACCGCCACGCAGATGATGGAATCGATGATCTCCTCGCCGGTACCGACCCGCGCCGAAGTCTCCGACGTCGCCAACGCCGTGCTCGACGGCACCGACGCGGTGATGCTGTCGGCCGAGACGGCGAGCGGCAAGTACCCGGTCGACACCGTCGAATCGATGGCCCGCATCTGCATCGAGGCCGAACGTTCGGCGGAAGTCACGCTCGACCGCGAATTCCTCGACCGCGTGTTCACCCGTATCGACCAATCCATCGCCATGGCGGCGATCTGGACCGCGCACCACCTCAAGGTCAAGGCCATCGCCGCGCTGACCCAGTCCGGCTCGACCGCCTTGTGGATGAGCCGCATCAATTGTGGCGTACCGATCTACGCACTCACCCCGGATGCCGATGCCGTCGCCCGCATGGCGCTCTACCGCGAGGTCTGCGCGTTGCAGATGACCCAGCAGCACAGCGACCGCGACCGCCTGCTGGCCGAGGCGGAGCAACTGCTGATCGACCGCGGCGTCGTCGAAAAGGGCGACCTGATCGTGCTCACCATCGGCGAACCGATCGGCACCGCCGGCGGCACCAACACGCTGAAGATCGTCCGCGTCGGCGAGCACCAAATCAACTAAAATACATAATTCACAGATAGACATTACTGCACAGGAGTTCCCATGCCGCTCGTTTCCATGCGCCAACTGCTCGACCACGCCGCCGAAAACGGCTACGGTCTGCCCGCCTTCAACGTCAACAACATGGAACAGGTCTGGGCCATCATGGAAGCGGCCAACCAGGTCGACGCCCCGGTCATCATGCAGGCCTCGGCCGGCGCCCGCAAATATGCCGGCGAGCCCTTCCTGCGCCACCAGATCCTGGCCGCGCTCGAAGCCTACCCGCACATCCCCATCGTCATGCACCAGGACCACGGCCAGTCGCCGGCCGTCTGCATGGCCGCGATCAAGTCCGGCTTCTCGTCGGTGATGATGGATGGTTCGCTGCAGGCTGACGGCAAAAGCGTCGCCAGCTACGAGTACAACGTCGAAGTGACCCGCAAGGTCGTCGAATTCGCTCACTCCATCGGCGTTTCCGTCGAAGGCGAACTGGGCGTGCTCGGCTCGCTCGAAACCATGAAGGCCGACAAGGAAGACGGCCACGGCGCCGAAGGCCACATGACCCGCGAAGACCTGCTGACCGACGTCGAGCAGGCCGCCGATTTCGTCAAGCAGACCAACTGCGACGCGCTGGCCATCGCCATCGGCACCAGCCACGGCGCCTACAAGTTCACCAAGAAGCCGACCGGCGACATCCTGGCCATCGACCGCATCGCCGAAATCCACGCCCGCATTCCGAACACCCATCTCGTGATGCACGGCTCCTCCAGCGTGCCGCAGGAACTGCTTGCCGAAATCCGCGAATTCGGCGGCGACATGAAGGAAACCTACGGCGTGCCGGTCGAGGAGATCGTCAAGGGCATCCAGCATGGCGTGCGCAAGGTCAATATCGACACCGATATCCGCCTGGCGATGACCGGCGCCATCCGCCGCTACCTGGCCGAGCACCCGGACAAGTTCGACCCGCGCGATTTCCTGAAGCCGGCCCGCGAAGCGGCCAAGAAGATTTGCGTCGCCCGTTTCGAAGCCTTCGGCACCGCCGGCAACGCCAGCAAGATCAAGGCGATCGGCCTCGACAAGATGGCCGAGCGCTACGCCAAGGGCGAACTGAACCAGATCGTTCGCTAAGCCGATTTGAACCGTCGCCACCAAGGCCGCATCATGCGGCCTTTTTCTCGCCGCCAAGGAAGGCTCGGGCATGCCTGAAACCTCCATATCACGCCGTGCCTGGCTACCCCTGGCGGTATTCGGCATCGCCCTTGCCGGCGCCGGCTGGCGTATTCCCGATACCTCGGTGCCCATCCTGTCGGCGACCGCCGAACCCGCCGTCACCGTCAGCGAATTGCCGCCCGCCGCCAAGCTCTCACCGGAGCAGCCCAGCCTGACGCGCCTGCCCAACGGCACGTGGGCAGTTGCCTGGCTGGAGCGCGGCAACCCCGAAAACGCAGCCATCTGGATGGCAACCGGCGATGGCAAGAACTGGCCCGACATCGGCAAGATCGCCAGCCGGGAAAGCACCGCCGGCGCCACCTTCATGCACCCCCAGGGGCTCGGCCGCCCCATCCTGTGGTCCGAAGGGGGCTGGCTGCACTTGTGGTACGAGGCCTACCCGCTTGGCCGTTGGGCAGGAGCCTCGATCATCCACGGCATATCGACCGATGGTGGTCGCAGTTGGAACCGGACACAACGCCTGCCCGTCAATGCCTTCGGCGGCCTGGGCAGCCGCCTGGGCCAAGCACCAAGGGAACTTGCCGACGGCGGCCTGCTGCTGCCGCTCGGCGACACGACTCCCCTCGAT
>CAMKYP010000013.1 GCA_946477505.1 uncultured Dechloromonas sp.
GTCTCCGAGAAGACCGGCGAGATGCGCGAGGTGGCCACCTACCGCACGACTGACCCGGTCACCCGCCGGGAGATCGTCTTCGCCCCGGACGTGGGCTGGAGCTACAACCCCGGTGCCGCCGCCTGGCAGCCCGATCCCAAGCGCTACACCGGCGCCCTGGCCAAGCTCGCCAGGAAGGAACTGCCGTGAGCGACTTCGTCAGCATCACCATCGACGACAGCCAGCTGCAGGCGGCGCTGCAGCGGCTGGAGCACGCGGGTGTCGATCTGAGCCCGGCCATGCGCAAGATTGCCCAGGCCCTGCTGCTGGAGACCGAGCGCAACTTCGAGGCCGAGGGCCGGCCGAAATGGACGCCCCTGGCCGAGGCCACCAAGCACGCGCGTCTCGGCGGGAAGAAGGCGTACAAGAAGAACGGCGAGCTGACGGTCGCAGCTCAACGCCGACAGGATGCCGGCTTCCGCATCCTGCAGCACACCGGCCAGCTGGCCGCCTCGGTAACCACCGACTACGACAGCAACCAGGCGGTGATCGGCAGCAACAAGGTCTATGCCGCCATCCACCAGTTCGGCGGCGAGGCCGGGCGCGGCCGCAAGGTCGAGATTCCGGCCCGCCCGTATCTGCCGCTCACCACGGACGGCGACCTGCAGCCCGAGGCACGCGAAGAGGTGCTCGATACCATCCTGCGGCACCTCAAACGGGCGGCTGGCGTCTAGCCGCTCTGGCAGCGTTCGGGGCGCTCGGGACGCGCAACGATAGTCCGACGCCCTGATCGGCGCGCCCTAAGGTTTTATAAAGGCTTGGTGCGCAGCATGCCGGCCCACTTCTCCCGCGCGTTTTTCACCGGGGCGCGGAATTGTAAAGTCGATTAAAAGACCGCCCCCCGCCCGCCGCCGATCATGGCGGCATGAACACGACCAAGCCCCTCCACATCTTCAAGCCCGGCCGCCAGACCGCGATGTCTGGTGTGACGCTGGAGTTTTCCGAATCCGATCTTGAGGCGAGCGCCCGCGCCTACGACCCGGCCAAGCATGAGGCGCCGATCGTCATCGGCCACCCCAAGCACGACGCCCCGGCCTACGGCTGGGTGAAGTCGCTGGCCGCCGGGGCTGATGGCCTCAACGCCGAGCCGCACCAGGTCGATGCGAACTTCGCCGAGCTGGTGGCCGCCGGCCGCTTCAAGAAGATCAGCGCCAGCTTCTACCTGCCCGACGCCCCCAACAATCCGGTGCCTGGCGTCTATTACCTGCGCCACGTCGGCTTCCTCGGCGCCCAGCCCCCGGCGGTGAAGGGCCTCAAGGCCGTTGCCTTCGCAGACGACCCCGATAGCGATGTGGTCGAGTTCAGCGACTGGGGCATGGAGGCCAACGCTTCCCTCTGGCGCCGCATGCGCGATTTTCTGCTGACCAAGTTCGGCCAGGAAACCGCCGACCAGGTGGTCCCCGACTGGCAGATCGAATCCATCCGCGAAGCCGCGCGCCAGGACGACGACGCCCAGCGCACTGCTTTCGCTGATCCCACCGTTTCCCCGACCCACCCACCTCACGAGGAGAACCATGCAGTGACACCCGAGGAAAAGGCCGCACTGGAGGCCGAAAACGCCCAGCTGAAACAGCGCCTGGCAGACGCCGATGCGCGCGAGAAGGCGAGCGCGGCCGCCAAGCGCCACGGCGACCACCTGGCCTATGCCGAGCAGCTCGTCGGTGACGGCAAGCTCGCCCCGAAGCACAAGGACGCCGTGGTCGCCTTCCTGGATTTCTCGGATGGCGAGACCGCCCTGGAGTTCGGCGAGGGGGATACCAAGCAGCCGCTGGCTACCGCCTTCAAGTCCTTCCTGGGAGAACTGCCAAAGGTGGTCGAGTTCGGCGAAACCGCCACCAAGGACAAAGCCGGGCAGCAAGCCGCCGGCAACTCGGTGGACTACGGCGAGAACGTCGATCAGGACCGCCTCGCCCTCGACGGGAAAATTCGCCAGTACATGCAGGAGCACAAGGTGGATTACGCCACCGCCGCCTCCTGCGTAATCAAGTAACCCAACCCAGGAGATTTCAATGGGCCGTTTATCCAACCTGCGGGTCGTTGACCCGGTTCTGACCAACCTGTCGGTCGGCTACAGCAACGCCGACCTGGTGGGCGATGTCCTCTTTCCCTTCGTTCCGGTGGACAAGGAAGGCGGCAAGATTCCGAAGTTCGGCAAGGAAGCCTTCAAGATTTACAACACCGAACGGGCGCTGCGGGCCAAGTCCAACCGCATCAATCCCGAGGACGTGGACAGCGTCACCGTCTCCCTCGACGAGCACGATCTGGAATACCCGATCGACTACCGCGAGAGCGACGAGGCGGCCTTCCCCTTGGAAGCGCACGCCACCCACGTCGTGACCGAGGGCATCCGCCTGCGCCACGAGAAGAAGGTGGCCGACCTGTCGCAGAACACCGCGAACTACGCAGCCAGCAACAAGATCGTCCTGGCCGGCACCAGCCGCTTCACCGACAAGGTCAATTCCGACCCGATCGGCGTCTTCGAGGACGGCAAGGAAGCCGTGCGCGGCAAGATCGGCAAGTACCCGAACACTGCTGTCATTGGCGCCGCCTCCT
This sequence comes from uncultured Dechloromonas sp., assembly GCA_946477505.1. Classification (GTDB taxonomy): domain Bacteria; phylum Pseudomonadota; class Gammaproteobacteria; order Burkholderiales; family Rhodocyclaceae; genus Azonexus. The sequence continues at coordinate 2,593 of CAMKYP010000013.1, forward strand.
GGAAGGCGATCAAGCAGCACCCGCAGTTCCTGGAGCGCATCAAGTACAGCATGAAGGGTGTGCTGACCGTCGAGCTGCTCAAGGAAATCCTGGAGGTCGAGCGCATCGTGGTCGGCCGCGCCGTCTATTCCAGCGACGCGGGCACCTTTGGCGACCTGTGGAGCGACAACATCGTGCTCGCCTACGTTGCCCAGCAGCGCCAGGGCGCCGAGCGCACGCCTTACGAGCCGTCCTTCGGCTACACGCTGCGCAAGAAGGGCATGCCGCAGATCGACAAACGCACCGAGGACGGGAAGCTGGAGCTGGTGCGCAACACCGACAACTTCGGTGTGTATCTGCTCGGTGCCGAAGCCGGCTTCCTGATCGCAGACACCAACGCCTAACCAGGAGCCCCTCATGGAAAAGGAAAAGAAACCCTACCTGGTCGGCGCTACGCCGATTCTCCACGACAAAAAGCGCTTCGAGCCCAACGACGTGATCGAGCTGACCGAAGAGGACGCAGCCGGCTTGGCCGGCCATGTCACCCCCGCGCCGGCCGCCGCCGACGAATCCAAGGCCACCAAGAAAGGCGGTAAAGAATGAAGACCCAACAATCCTGCCTGACCACCTCGGTCACTGCTGCGGCCGCCCTTAGCCGGCTGCGCTTCGTCGGCCTGACCGGCGCCGTGTGCGCCGCCGGGGCCAAGGCCCTGGGCATCGCCGAGACCGCCGCCGACCTCGGCGAACAGGCCCCGGTGAACACCCACGGCATTCTGCTGGTGGAAGCCGGCGCAGCCATTGCCGCCGGGGCCGAGGTCGAGTCCGACGCCAACGGCAAGGCCATCACCAAGGCCGCCGGCATCAGCAACGGCTTCGCCCTGGACGCCGCTGCGGCGGCCGGCGACGTGATCCGCATCGTTCGGGGCATCTGAGCATGGACAACCAGCACAAGCTCATCGCCGGCTACCGCGACCTGACCGAGGACGAAATCGCCTTGATGAACGAGGTGAAAGCCAAGGCGGCCGAGGTCGGCACGCTCGTGGAGAAGCTGCGCGAGCGCCTGCCGGCCTTCAAGATGGACGGCGAACCCGTCCAGGTCGGCGACCAGACCCTGATCGGCGTCAGCGAGGAGGCTTACGAGACCGACCGCTGGATGACGATCGGTACGGACCACCTGCAGCAAGGCTTCATGGCGCTGACCCGCGCCGTGGCCCGGCCGACCACGTTCTGACGCGGCCATGCGTTACTGCTCGCTCGCCGACCTGCAGCTGGCCCTCCCGGCGCAGACGCTGATCTGGCTCTCCAACGACGACGCATCGGCCACCGCCATAAACCAGGCAGTGGTCGAGGAAGCCGTCAGGCAGGCGGAAGAGCTGGTTGATGCCCATCTGCGCGGGCGCTACATCCTGCCGCTCGACCCGGTGCCGTCCGTCGTCAAGGACATGACGGTCAATCTGGCGCGGCACTGGCTGTATGCCCGGCGGCCGGAAGGCAGCGAGCTTCCCGACGCGGTCACCCGCACCTACAAGTCCGCCCTGCAGATGCTGGAGGCGATCCGCGACGCCAAGCTGACCATCGGCGTGCCGACCGGGGAAGCCGCACCGGAGCCGGGCGAGATGAAGGTGCGGGCGCGCCCGCGCCGCTTCGGCTCTGACCTGCTGGATCGCTACTGATGGCCACCACCCTGCAGATCATCGACGCCGTGGTGGAGCGCCTGAAGGTGAAGCTCCCCCAGCTGGCGGTCGAGTATTTCCCCGACCGGCCGGCGGAATACCGGCTCAACCACCCCGGGGGTGCGCTCCTGGTGAGCTACCTGGGGAGCCAGTTCGACACGACGGTCGATGTCACCTACATCGCCCAGCCGCGCACCGTGAAGCTGTCGGTCACGGTAATCCTGCGCCAGCTCAATGGCCGGGGCGGCGCCGTCGATGTGGTGGATGCGGTACGCCAGGCGCTGGTGGGCTTCCGCCCGCCGGACTGCCGCAAGGTTTGGGCCGTGTCCGAGAAGTTCCTGGGCGAGACGGCCGGCTTGTGGCAGTACGCCGTGGATTTGGCCTCCGAAGCCATGCTGGTCGAAGACGCCGACGTCAACACCGAAACACCCCTGACCCTGGTTACTTACGAGGAAAAACCATGAAATACCGTTACAGCGGGCCGACCAGCGGCGTGACGCTGCAGAAGGGCGCAGATGACCCCGACGCCCAGGAAGTGATGCTCCATACCGGCGCCGAGGTCGAGCTGCCGGAAGATCACGAGTACACCAAGACCCTGCTGGCCCTGGGCCACCTGACCACGGTCAAGCAGGCCGCCAAGACGTCGGCGCGCACCAGCGCCGGCACCGACGAACCCGCAGCGAAAGGAGCGTAAGCGATGGCTGCAAACTACTTGCATGGCGTAGAAACCATCGAGGTCGAAAAAGGCAAGCGTCCCGTTCGCACGGTGAAGTCTGCCGTGATCGGCCTGATCGGCACGGCGCCGATCGGCGCGGTCAATGTCGCCACCCTGACCCTATCCGAGAAGGATGCGGCCGCGTTCGGCTCGCAGCTTCCGGGCTTCACCATCCCGCAGGCGCTCGATGCGATCTACGACCACGGCGCCGGCACGGTGATCGTGATCAACGTGCTCGACCCCACGATCCACAAGACGGCCGTGGTTTCCGAGGCGATCACCTTCGACGCCGCCACCGACCGCGTGAAACTCGCCCACGGCGCCGTATCCGCCCTGGTGGTGAAGAGCAACGACAACGCCACCACCTACGTGCTCGGCACCGACTACACGGTCGATACCCTCACCGGCGAGCTGACCCGCGTCAAGGGCGGCGGCATCGTGGCCGGCGCCAGCGTCAAGGCCGGCTACGACTACGCCGACCCGACCAAGGTCACGGCGGCCGACATCATCGGCGCGGTCAACGCGTCCGGCGTGCGCACTGGGCTCAAGGCGCTCAAGGACACCTACAACCTGTTCGGCTTCTTCGCCAAGATTCTGATCGCCCCGGCTTTCTGCACGCAGAACTCGGTGGCGGTCGAGCTGATCGCGATGGCCGACCAACTGGACGCGGTGGCCTACATCGACGCGCCGATCGGCACCACCTACGCCCAGGCGCTGGCGGGTCGCGGCCCGGCCGGTACGATCAACTTCAACACCTCCAGCGACCGCGTCCGGCTGTGCTACCCGCACGTGAAGGTGTATGACCCGGTGCTCAACGCCGAACGCCTGGAGCCGCTATCGGCGCGCGCCGCCGGCCTGCGCGCCAAGGTCGATCTGGACAAGGGCTTCTGGTGGTCCAGCTCCAACCAGGAACTGGCCGGGGTGATCGGCGTCGAGCGCCAGCTCTCGGCGATGATCGACGATCCGCAGTCCGAGGTGAACCTGCTCAACGAACAGGGCATCACCACCGTGTTCTCCAGCTACGGCTCGGGCTTCCGGCTGTGGGGCAACCGCACCGCCGCCTGGCCGACCGTCAGCCACATGCGCAACTTCGAGAACGTGCGCCGCACCGGCGACGTGATCAACGAGTCGCTACGCTACTTCAGCCAGCAGTTCATCGACATGCCGCTCAACCAGGCGCTGATCGACGCCCTGGTGGAGTCGGTGAACAGCTACGGCCGCAAGCTGATCGGCGACGGCGCGCTGCTGGGCTTCAAGGCGTGGTTCGACCCGGCGCGCAACGAGGAGACCGAGCTGGCCAACGGGCATCTGCTGATCAGCTACAAGTACACCCCGCCGCCGCCCCTGGAGCGCCTGACGTTTGAGACCGAGATCACCTCGGAATACCTGCTGACCCTGAAGGGAGGTAACTGATCATGGCCGGCAAGATCGAAATCAACCGCATCACCAACGCCAACATCTACGTGAACGGCAACTCGCTGCTCGGCCGCGCCGAGGAAATCAAGCTGCCCGACATCTCGGCCATCATGCAGGAGCACAAGGCGCTCGGCATGGTGGGCAAGATCGAGCTGCCGGCGGGCTTCGACAAGCTGGAGGGCGAGGTCAAGTGGAACTCGCTGTACAAGGACGTGGCCAAGACCGTGGCCAACCCGTTCAAGGCGGTGCAGCTGCAGTGCCGCTCCAGCATCGAGACCTACGGCGCCCAGGGCCGCATCCAGGAAGTGAGCCTGGTCACCTTCCTGACCGTGATGTTCAAGAAGAACCCGCTCGGCACCTACAAGCAGCACGACAACGCCGAGTTCGGTTCCGCCTTCTCGGCCACCTACATCAAGCAGGTGGTCGACGGCGAGGAAGTGCTGGAGCTGGACTACCTGGCCAACATCTTCCGCGTCGGCGGCGAGGACATGCTGGCCGACTACCGCAGCAACATCGGCGGCTGACCCTTAACCACTTCCCCCTGCAGGCCCACTTCGGTGGGCCTTTTCATTTGCTAAAGCCGTTTAACTGACCGGCGGCCGGCGCCAGCCGACAATCCTTCGCGTACCTCTTTGTTTCTCAACCCACGCGAAGGAAGCCTCATGGAACTCCCCCTCAAGCACCCGTTCACCAACGCCGCCGGCCAGCGCATAGAGAAGCTCACCGTCCGCCGCGCCAAGCGCGCCGACATGAAGGCCGCCACCAAGTACAGCAAGGACGAAGGGGAGCAGGAAGATTTCCTGTTTGCCCAGATCACCGGCCTGACGCTGGAAGACATCGACCAGCTCGACCTGGCCGACTCGAAGGCGCTGACCGACTCCTTTCGCAGCATGGTGGACAACTGACGAAGCCCTGCGGCCGCTGGACGAAGTGCTGCTCACGGTCCTGCGCATTCAGCCGTCCGAGATCGACGACCTCGACATGGAGGACTACTGGTTCTGGATCGGGGTCGCCGAACGCGAGGTCAAGCGCCGGAACGAGATGATGCAGTCGCTTTACGGCCGATGAACACCACCACGGCCACCAGCAAACCGCCGATGAAGGAAGCGCCGGCCGCCAGGGGTGCGCCGGCCATCGCCGCCAGGGCGAGCGCGAAGGGGAAGAGGAATAGCGCCACCCAGAACGGCAAGTGCGCAAAGCACGCCCAGGCAAGCCACGCGGCACCGCTGCCGATGGCCAGCCAGTAGAGCGTCTTGGCGGTAGTGAGGGCGGTTTTTTCAAACATGTTTCTAGGATAGCAAAAGGCAAAACGGCATGGCCAATGAACTGCTCGTAGGGGTCAAGATCGGCGCGGTGCTCTCCGGCACCTTCCAGGCCGCCTTCGCCTCGGCGCGCGGCACCTCGTTGAAGCTCGGCCAGGCGGCCGACGAATTGCGCGTCAAGCACGCCCGACTGGGCGAGGTCATGGCGCGCGCCATGTCGCATCCCACCCGCAACGTAGGCGAGCTGCGCCGCCAATACGAGCGGCTCGGCCAGACCATCGATCAGCTGCGCGCCAAGCAGGAGAAGCTGGCCGCCAGCATGGCGCGCGGCGAGGCGCTCAAGGCGGCCCGCGCCGATCTGCGTGGCCAGGCGATGGAGACGGTCGGCACGGCGGTCGCCCTGGGCGCCCCGGTCGTGCAGTCGGTTCGCCTGGCGGCCTCCTTTCAGGACCAGGTCAAAGACACCGCCATCACCGGCGAATTCAGCCCGGCAGAGGAAGCGCGTCTTGCAACCACCATCCGCGAGTCGGCGGTCAAGTGGAATCAAACCCAGGCAGATATTGCGCGGGGCACGAGTGTCCTGGTAGCGGGCGGCATCCAGAACGCCAAGGCGCTGGAAGCCTACGCCCCGGTCATGGCGAAAGCGGCCACCGCCACCCGCGCCAGCATGGACGATTTGGGCAGCGTGGTCATCGCCTTGCGAGACAACCTCCAGATCGGCGAGGACGGCTTCGAGGGCGCGCTCAACATGCTGGCCTACGCCGGCAAGCGCGGCCAGTTTGAAATCCGCGACATGGCCAAGTGGTTGCCAACCCTGACACCAAGTTTTGCGGCAATGGGCGTGACTGGTAAGGAAGCCGTCGCCGAGATTGGCGCCGCCCTGCAGGTCGCCCGCAAGGGCGCCGGCTCGAACGACGAGGCAGCCAACAACTTCCGCAACTTCCTGCAGAAGCTGTTCTCGCAGGACACGAAGAAGGATTTCGAGAAGGCCGGCATCGACATCGAGAAGAGCCTCAAGAACCTCCGGGAAAAGGGCCTGACGCCTGTCCAAGGCATGCTCGAAGTCATCACCCAGTACATGGGTAAGAAGAGCCCGGAGGCCGCCGGCCAGTTCCAGAAGGCGATGGCCCTCAAGGATGACAAAGAGCGCGAGCTTGCCCTGCAGCGCCTGTCCGAAGCCTACAAGCTGGGCGAGCTGTTCCAGGACATGCAGGCGATGAACTTTATCCGTCCGGCGATCGCCAACAAGGGCGAGATGAAGGACATCCAGCAAGGCAGCATGGATGCGGCCGACAAGGGGCTGCTCGATGCCGACTTCAAGAAGCGCATGGAAGGCGCCACCGAGCAGTTCAAGGCGTTCAAGATCGGCGTGATGGACATCGGCATCACCATCGGCGACGCGCTGCTGCCACCGCTGACCGAACTGTTGCAGGAACTGAAGCCAGGCATCAAAGCCTTCGGCGACTGGGCCAAGGAACACCCCGGCCTGATCAAGGGCGTGATCGGCATGGTCGGCGGCCTGCTGGCGGGGAAGATGGCCTTCATCGGCATCAAGTACGGCCTCAACCTGGTGCTCTCGCCGTTTAACGCCTTGGGCTCCTCCATCACGGCGCTGTCTGGCAAATGGACCTTGCTGCGTGCTATGTGGCAGGCCGGCCGCTTCGCTCCTGCGATCGCTGGGCTACGCTCCCTGGGCGGCGTGCTCCTGGCGGTCGGCCGCTTCCTGGTGCCGTTCGGCCAGGGCCTGCTGATGACCTTCGGCGCACCGCTGATGCTGGCGGGTCGTGGCGCCTTGTTCCTGGGCCGGCTGCTGGCCGGAAACCTGGTCTCGGGCCTGCGCCTGGCCGGTCAGGCCGTGCTGTGGCTGGGACGCGCCTTGTTGATGAATCCGATCGGCCTGGCGATCACCGGCATTGCCTTGGGCGCCTACCTGATCTACCGCAACTGGGACAAGCTCAAGCCCTGGTTTCAAGGTCTGTGGGGCCAGATCAAGGCAGCCTTCGCCGGCGGCATCGGTGGCGTGGCCAAGCTGATCCTCAACTGGTCGCCGCTGGGGCTGTTCTACAAGGCATTTGCCGGCGTGATGAAGTGGTTCGGCATTGACATGCCCAAGAACTTCACCGACTTCGGCGCCAACCTGATCGGCGGCCTGGTGAGCGGCATCAAGGCCAAGCTCGGCGCGGCCAAGGACACCATCGTCGGCTTCGGCAAGGATGTGAAGGGCTGGTTCGCTGACACCCTGGGCATCAAGTCGCCCTCGCGCGTCTTCATGGGCTTCGGCGACAACATCGCCCAGGGCGCGGCGATCGGCATCGGGCGCTCGGCCGGGCTGGCCTCGAAGGCGGCCGCCGGCATGGCCTCCGATACGGCTGCCGCTGCAGCGGCACAGCGTATCAACGCGGGCCGGGCCGGCGCTGGCACCGCAGGCGCGGCCGCCGGTGGCGCCGGGGGAATGACCATACACTTCAGCCCGACGATCCAGGTCCAGGGCGCTGCGGCCGAAGGCGTCAAGGGCCAGATCACTGAGGCGCTCAACCTCTCGCTGCATGAGCTGGAGCAACTGATCAAGCGCGTGACGGCGCAACAAGCACGGAGGGCCTACTAATGTTTGCGCTCCTGGGCGACGTCCAGTTCGATCTGATCACCTACTTCGACGGCTTCGAGTCGCAGTTCGGCGCCGACTTTGCCGAGCACCCCCTGATCGAGGGCAAGCCGCGCCTGCAGTTCATCGGCGACAAGCTCGACGAAATCCGTATCCAGCTCGCTTTCCACCTGCACTACTGCGACCCCGAGGCCGAACTGGCCAAGCTGAAAAAGGCACTCGCCGCCCACGATGCTATGGCCCTGGTGCTCGGTAACGGCGACTACAAGGGCTGGTTCGTGCTGACCGACGTGCAGGCGACCAGCAAGCACACCGACAAGGCCGGCACGCTGATCGCGTTGGAGGCCAGCATCACCCTGCGCGAGTTCGTCGGCGACAAAAAGAACCCGCTGCAGCCCCCCGCCGTGCAGCCCAAGCTGCCACCGGCCGCCGCCAAGGCCCTGCCGGCCAGCCAGACCGCTGGCGTCACCACGTTGGCCAGTGGTGCAGCCGCCGTGCGCGACAACATCCGCCAGGCGGTGACCTACGCCAACCAGGCGCAGTCCGCCCTGCGGGTCGCTGTGGATGCCGCCCGCCTGGCGCAGAAGCTGCGCGACAACCCGCTGGCGGCGCTTGGCCGCGTGCCCAGCCTGCTAACCGGCATGAAACAGGTGGCCGGCCCGCTGGAGAACCTGTCGCCGACCCTGGCCAGCCTGAGCAGCCAGCTGCCGGAGGCGTCCAGCATCCTGCGCGCCAGCGATAACGCCTTGGGCGCGGTGCGTAACGCCCAGGGCAGCCTGTCGGCCGTCAGCGCCGGCACCGTGACCGGCCGCATCGACTACGTGGCCGGCCAGCTCTCGGCCGCGACCGGCGCCCTAGAGTCGGCGGCGCCGAGCATCAGCAAGCTGGCCGGCAAGGTCGTGACGAGGACGATCTGATGTACCTGACCCACATCACCACCGAAGGCGAACGCTGGGATCAGCTCGCCACCCGTTACTACGGCGACCCGCTGCAGTATGAGCGGATCGTGGCTGCCAACCCGCACGTGCCGCTGGCCACCACCTTGCCCGGCGGCCTGACGCTGTCGGTGCCGGTGATCGAACAGCAAGACCTGTCCGAGGAGCTGCCGCCGTGGCTGCGCTGACCGACGTGCTGCCCACCGCCGTGGCCAAGGTGCCGCACCCGGTGTTCGTGCTCTCCTACGAGCAGAAGAACATCACCAGCGACATCACGCCCTACGTGCGCTCGGTGACCTACACCGACTACCTGTCCGGGCAGTCCGACGAACTGGAGGTCGAGCTGGAGGACGCGGACGGCCGCTGGGTGCGCCGCTGGTACCCCGGCAAGGGCGACACGCTGTCGCTCAAGATCGGCTACGAGGCGGCCCCGCTGCTGCCCTGCGGTGCGTTCGAGATCGACGAGATCGAGTTCGCCCAGCCGCCCGCGACGGTATCGATCCGGGGCCTGGCCACCGGCATCAAGAAGTCGGTGCGCACCCGCGAGAGCCGCCCGTTTGAAAACACCACGCTGGCCGCGATCGCCCAGCGCATCGCCAAGCGCAACAAGCTGACCCTGACCGGCAAAATCCGCGACATCCGCATCGACCGGGTAACGCAGTACCAGGAGCGCGACGTTGAGTTCCTGACGCGCCTGGCGCGCGAGTACGGCTACGCCTTCAAGATTGTCGGCCGCAAGCTGGTCTTCACCGAGTTGGCCGACCTGCGCGACGGCGGCACGGTGGCCACCCTCAAGGCGACCGACCTGATCTCGATCCGGATGCGGGACAAGATCAAGGACGTGTACGAGGAAGCCAAAGGCAAGTACCACGATCCGAAGACCAAGAAGCTGGTGGTCTATGGCATGAAGGGCGATCAGGTGACCGAGGTCGGCCAGACCACGACCAGCGCCAAGAAACAATCCGGCCAATCGACCAGCAGCGACACCCTGAAGCTCTCGTCTCGCGGGTCCAAGGCGGCCGTACAGGCGAAGACACAGGCGGCACTGGAAGCGGCCAACCTGCAGCAGACGGCGGGTGACCTGACCGTGCCGGGCAACCCCAAGCTGGTCGCCGGCACCACCTTCGAGCTGGCCGACTGCGGCAAGCTCTCCGGCAAGTACCTGGTGGAGTCGGCCCGCCACCGCCTCGATCGGGGCGGCGGCTACGTCACCGAGCTGGAAGTGAAGCGTGTCGCCCTGCCGGTCACCTCGGGCGCCAGCGGAACCACGACCAAGAAGAAGTCCGGCAAGACCCTCAACGTGTACGGCGTCCAGAGCAGCGGCCAAGTGGGCGTGGTCGGCACTTCCCAGGCGAGCACGAAGAAATGAGCGAAACCCTGCAAGAGTTCGGCGCCAGCTTCAAGTTCGGCACGGTCTCGGCCGTCGATGCCAAGACCTGCCGCGTGCGGGTGCGCCTGCCCGACTACGACAATTTGCGCACCGCCTGGCTGCCGGTGCTGCAGGCCAAGACCCTGCGCGACAAGCACTATCACCTGCCCGACCTCGGCGAGCACGTCGTGGTGCTCCTGGACGGGCGTGGCGAGGACGGCGTGGTGCTGGGCGCGGTCTATTCCAGCGCCGACGCCCCGCCGGTGGCCAGCGGCGACAAGCACCACGTGCGCTTCGACGACGGCGCCGAGATGGAATACGATCGGGCCAGCCACCAGCTCACGGTCAAGGGCGGTATCCAGAAGGTGGTGGTCGAGGTCGGCGCCGACATCCTGCTCAAGGCCGGCGCCAAGGTCACGGTCGACGTGCCGGAGACCGAGGTCACCGGCAACCTGCTGGTGAAGGGCAAGCTGACCTACCAGGGTGGCATGGCCGGCTCGGGTGGCAGCGGCGCGGCGGCGGCCATCACCGGCAACGTCCAGGTCACTGGCAACATCAACGCCACCGGCACGATCATGGATGCCGGCGGCAACTCGAACCACCACAGCCACTAGCGGCTGGCCAAGCCTTAAAGCCCTTTAATATCCCCCGGCCGGGCATGGCGGCACGATAGCCGCATGACCCGGCTATCTGACTCCCTTCACTGGCAACCCGCACTCGGCAGCTTCGGCATCGTCGAGACCATAGCGGACATCGACCAGGCCATCCGCGTGATTCTTCGCACCCCCAAGGGGAGCGACCCGCATCGCCCGGACTTCGGCTCCAACCTACACCTCTACCTGGATTACCCGATCGACCAGGCCGTACCGCACCTGGTGCGCGAGACGGTCGAAGCGATCCGCCGGTGGGAACCGCGCTGCGAGCTGGTCAAGGTCACGCCCTCGATCGTGGAGGCCCAGATCACCCTGCGCGTGCAGTGGAAGCTGGCAGATGGTGTTCTACGTGAGACAGAGGTGCGCCTGTGAGCCTGCCCGAGCCGAGTTTCATCGACCGCGACCCGCAGGCCATCACGGCCGAGATCGTCGCGCAGTACGAGCAACTGACCGGCAAGACCCTTTACCCGGCGCAAGTCGAGCGCCTGCTGATCGACGTCATCGCCTACCGCGAGACCCTAGTGCGTATCGGCATCCAGGAGGCGGCCAAGCAGAACCTGGTCGCCTACGCCCGCGCGCCGATGCTGGACTACCTGGGCGAACTGGTGGGCGTCACGCGCCTGCCGGCGCAACCGGCTAAGACCACCTTGCGCTTTACCTTCGCGGCGGCGCTGGCCACCAACCTGCTGATTCCAGCCGGCACCCGTGTCGAGGGCGGCGACGGCACGGCCACCTTCGCCACTGACGCCGATGTGACCCTGCTCGCTGGCCAGCTGTCGATCGACGCGGCCGCGACCTGCGAGGAACCCGGCGCTGCCGGCAACGCCTGGCAGCCGGGGCAGATCAACAACCTGGTCGATGATCTGGGCGACGTCGAAGTGACGGCTGCCAACACCACGGTCACCTCCGGCGGCATCGAGGAGGAGGAAGACGAGCGCCTGCGCGAACGCATCAAGCTGGCACCGGAAGCCTTCAGCACGGCCGGCAGCCGCCTGGCCTACGTGTTCCACGCCAAGAGCGCGCACCAGAGCATTGTCGACGTGGCAGTGCTGTCGCCCACGCCTGGCGTGGTCAAGCTCTACCCGCTCCTAACCACCGGCCTGCCGGACGCGAACATGCTCTCGCTGGTCGAGGCCACCTGCTCGGCTGACCGCGTGCGGCCGCTGACCGACAACGTACAGGCACTGGCACCGACCCCGATCGACTACGCCATCGACGCCCAGCTGGTGCTCTACAAGAACACCGATGTCGCCAGCGTGCTGGCCCAGGCGCAGGCTGCAGCAGAAGCCTACAAGGCCGACCGCGCCGCTGGACTTGGCCGCGACATCGTGCCGGTGCAGGTCGAGGCCGCGCTCAAGGTCGCCGGGGTGTACGACATTGTGCGCACCGCCCCGGCGAAGATCGTGCTGGCCGAGAACGAGTGGGCACGCTGCACGGGCATCAACCTGGTCGTGACGGGGACGGTCGATGGCTGATGCGCTGCTGCTCCCGCCGCCGCTGGCCGGTGATGAACGCTTTCAGGCGCTGGGCCAGCTGGCCGCCCGGATCAGCGACATGGACCTGTCGCCGCTGCTGGTCTATCTGGTCGATACGGTCAACGCCTCGGCGCTGCCGAACCTGGCCGAACAGCTGCACATCCTGGGCGAAGGCTGGCAGTTCGCCCGCGACGACGACGAACGTAGGCGCCTGCTCAAGCGCGCCATCGAGCTGCACCGCTACAAGGGCACCCGCTGGGCAATCCAGCAAGTGCTGGATACCTTGGCCCTGTCCGGCCAGATCAGCGAGTGGTTCCAGTACGGCGGCCAGCCCTACTACTTCAAGATCAACGTCGACCTCTCCACGCGCGGCATCGACGAGGCCACCTTCGACGCCTTGGTGGCGCTGATCACCGAGTACAAGAACGTCCGCTCGCACCTGGAGCTGCTGACCCTATCGCTGACCAATGTCAGCCAGGTGCCGGCGATCGCGGCCACCACCCTGTGCGGCGAGCTGGCCACCGTCTATCCCTACGAGCTGACCGAACTCAACCAGGTGAGCCAGGTGCCGAGCTTCGGCATCGGCCACTGGAGTGTCGAGACCGTATGGGTCTATCCGCAGACTGCTTAACCGCTTTTTGAACACTGGGAGCCCCTATGGCCAATGAGTTTTTCACGATCCTGACCGCCACCGGCCGCAACAAGCTGGCCAACGCCACGGCGACCGCTACGCCGCTGTCCCTGACTCAGATGGCGGTCGGCGACGGTGACAACGGCGCCTACTACAGCCCGACCGAGGCGCAGACAGCCCTCAAGCATGAAGTCTGGCGCGGCGCCATCAACCACCTGGCAGTCGATGCCAACAACCCCAACTGGATCGTCGCAGAGCTGGTGATCCCCGACGACGTCGGCGGCTTCTACATCCGCGAGGTCGGCCTGTTCGACAGTGCCGGTGCGATGATCGCCGTGGGCAAGTTCCCCGAGAGCTACAAGCCGACCCTGGCGGCTGGCTCCAACAAACAGCTCTATGTGCGGATGATCCTGGAGGTGGCCAACACCACGGCGGTGACCCTTCTTGTCGATCCGAGCGTGGTTCTGGCTACTCGCCAATACTGCGACGACAAGGTGGCCAGCGAGATCAACAAACTGGACGGCAAGCAGTCGGTGCTTGTGGCCACCACGGCCGCGATCGCGCTGACCGGCCTGCAGACGATCGACGGCGTGGTCTTGGCGGCGGGTGACCGGGTGCTGGTGAAAGACCAAGCGCAGGCAAAGGACAACGGTATCTACGTTGTGGCCGCCGGTGTCTGGGTGCGGGCAGCAGATGCCGACGCAGCAATCGAGGTGACGCCCGGCCTGTTCGTTTCGGTCGAGAAGGGAACAGCCAATGCGGACTCCATCTGGCAGCTGGTGACCGACGCACCAATCACGCTCGGCGTCACGAACCTGCTGTGGGAAATGGTGAACGGCAAGGCAGGAATCACGGCTGGCACCTATCGGCAGGTGACGGTCGATCAACGGGGTCGGGTGACGGGCGGCACGAACCCAACCACCCGCGCTGGCTACGCTCTTACCGATGCCGCCGCTACCGGGGCGAACAGCGACATCACGGAGCTGAACGCGGTGGTCAAAGGTTCGGTGTTTCGCAAGAACGCGATCATCAACGGCAATTTCGACATCTGGCAGCGCGGGTCGAGTGGGAACGTGGTCTCCGGTGGTGCCGCCTATGGTCCTGACCGCTGGATGATCTTCACGCCGACTGGCGTCACAGCCTCGTGGGCTCGCTCAGCCTTTGCAGTGGGCGCTGGTTACAACGAAGCGAAGTTTTATCTTGGCGCAACCTTCACTGGAATCATTTCGGGATCAAATTTCCGCCAGCGAATCGAGGGTGTAGAGACCTTCGCCGGTAAAACAGTCACGGTGTCGTTCTATGCCTACGCCACCGTAGCGCAGGTATGTACCGTCTCGTTGCGCCAAAACTTTGGCACCGGCGGGGCGCCATCAGCGGAGGTTCTCAAGAGCGGCTCGGTAAATATCGGGGCGGGCTTCCAGAAGTTCACGGTGACCATGGGGCTGGATTCCATCGCAGGGAAAGTCAAGGGAACCAATGGTGGTGACTACCTTGAGCTGATCTTCTCTTTCACCGCCACTCAGAACTTTACTGCCTACCTTGCTTCAGTTCAGGTCGAACAGTGTGAGGTAGCAACCGAGTTTGATAGACGGCACCCGCAGCAAGAACTTGCGCTGTGCCAGCGGTATTACGAGAAGAGCTATGACATTGAGACACCCCCTGGCACCGTCACTGCGGAGGGATCAGTAACTAGTCTTGCCCCTATCGCCTCGACGTCTGCCTATGCCTTCAGCACGCAGTTCAAGGTTACGAAGCGAGTCGCGCCTTCGATCACTATCTACCGACCGAGCACTGGCGCGTCAGGGGCAGGGGATCAAAACGACGGTACTGCAAAGACGCCGGCCATCGGAAAAATTGGCTCGCATGGGTTCGAGGTGAATTTCAACAACGACGCAGGAAAGTACGGCTTCGCTTTCCACTATGCGGCCGCCGCTGAACTCTAAGGAGAAATAGGAATGGCAGAAAAGTACAGGCTCACCGCCAACGGGGTTCAACGTCTTTCCGATGGTGCTTTCGTCCCAGCCGTCGAGTCAAACTGCGACTGGCAGGCGTATCAGGCTTGGCTTGCAGAAGGCAATATGCCAAATCCAGCCGAGTCGATCGATGAGGCGAAAGCGCGCGTGTGGCTGGCAATTAAGGCCAAGCGTGACGCCATCAAGACTGGCGGCGGCAAGGTAGGCACCAAGTGGTATCACACCGACGCGGACTCTCGTATCCAGCACCTCGGCCTCAAGGATCAGGCCCGCGACATCATCGCGGCCGGACTTCCGGACTCCACCAGGCTGCAAAAGCTCGGTCAGGACTTGCGCTGGAAGACGATGGACGGCTCGTTCATTTACCTGACCGCCAAGCACGCATTTGACATCGTGGCTGCGGTAGGCGACCTCGACGCGATGGCCTTCGTCGCCGCCGAGACCCACCGCGCTGCAATGGAGGCAGCCGCCGACCCGGCGAGATATGACTTTTCCGCAGGTTGGCCGGAAACATTCGGAGGTTAAGACCATGCCGACCGTCCAACTACTTTTCACCCGGCGCCGGCATCCAGGCAGTGCCTTGATCCGCGTTACGACCTGGTCGGCCTGGTCACACGTCGATCTGATCGACGGCCAGTCGGTGCTCGGTGCGGTAGCCTTCCACGGCGTCGAGCGCGAGCAACTGGCGACCCGCTTGGCCAATGCCAGCCGGGCGGCGGTCATGACGATCCCCTGCACTGACGCCCAGGCTGTGATCGCGGCCGCCGAGTCGCAGATCGGCAAGCCCTACGATTGGCTTGGCGTGCTGGGGATTGGCCTGCATCGGGATTGGCAAGAGCCGGATCGGTGGTTCTGCAGCGAGATGGCGGCCTGGGCTTTCCACGATGCCGGGCAGCCGTTGTTCCGTCCTGACGCGCTGCACCGGATCACGCCGCAGCACCTTTGGATGCTGCCCTACGAGGCGCGCTTGATCGAGACGCCGGGCGCACCGCAGCCGGCATGAAGAAGAGGGCGGCGGCCGTGGTGCGGGAACACCTCGGCCGTCACCGTAACCCACAGACAGTACCTGTGAGCCTTGGCCAAGGCCCCCTTACCGTGCACACGGCGGGTCGAAGCCTACCAACAATTGCAACAAACAAAAAGGGCTTACACAGAATGGAAATGCAATCTGCTTCCCCCATCGTCCCCTGGATCGGTGGCAAACGTCGTCTGGCGAAACACATCCTCCCGCTCTTCCCCGAGCACACCTGCTACGTCGAGCCCTTCTGCGGTGCGGCCGCGCTGTACTTCCTGAAGGCGCCGACCAAGGTCGAGGTGCTCAATGACGTGAATGGGGAGTTGGTTAATCTGTACAGGGTGGTCCGCCACCACCTGGAGGAGTTCGTCCGGCAATTCAAATGGGCGCTGACCTCGCGGCAAATCTTCAAATGGCTGCAGATCACGCCCGAGGAAACGCTGACTGACATCCAGCGCGCCGCCCGCTTCTTCTACCTTCAGAAGATGGCCTTCGGTGGCAAGGTCGAGGGCCAAACGTTCGGCACCTCGACCACCTCGGGGCCGAAGCTCAACCTGCTACGCCTGGAAGAAGACCTGTCAGCCGCCCACCTGCGCCTGAGCCGAACCTACATAGAGAACCTGGACTGGGCCGACTGCATCCGCAAGTACGACCGCGAGCACACCCTGATCTACTGTGACCCACCGTACTGGGGCACCGAGGGCTATGGCGTCGATTTCGGCCTGTACCAGTATCAGCGCATGGGCGACCTGGCCAAGACCGTCCAGGGCCGTATGGTCATCTCGGTCAACGACATCCCGGAGATGCACCAGGCGTTCGCCGGCCTACGCATCGAGCGGGTGAACATCAACTACACCGTGGGCGGCGCCGGTCGGTCGAAGTCCAAGTCGGCCGAGCTGATCATTCGGAACTGGTAGACGTGACAAAGGGGCCTATCGGCCCCTTTGTCTGCAATTCGCTTTCAATGCGTGCAACAATTACCCGGTGCAACTTATCTCGCAACCCGAGCCGCTTTTATCGCGGCGCGCTTCACAGGCCGGCCACAAGCAGGAATAGGCCACCAAGCCCCTCCTGCCTCCCCCGATTGTCACCTGTCGCCGCCCTCTCCTCGGACGCGGCCTTCACAACCTCCGGAGCGGACCCCGTAGGTTGCTTTTTTTGTGCGGCGGGCCGATCGGTGCATGGGCCACGTATTGCAACGGCCGAACCCGATACTCGACGGCCGACAATACGGGAATCGGAGCCAGTCTATCGATTGGCCGCTGGCGCCTTGACGAAGGGCTGAACGAAGCCTTCCTTCTCCAGGGCATGTATGACGCTGCGCAGAAGGTAGTTGTTGATGAAACTGAGGGTGTAGGAACGGGCGCCGTCACGTACCGGGCAGATCATTTTCTGGTCGTTGAGCTTGGCGATGAGATAGGTGCGCTGCCGGGTGGTGAGCGTGGGCAGTACGCCATCGATATCAGCGGCGCGGAACTCGCCTTTGTCGATTGCCATGTTGAGCACGGCGTACTCGGGATCGGTCAGCCATTTTCTGTCCCTGCCATGCGCTATGGCCGGGCGCAAAATGCGGTCGCGCAGGTAGTCGTAACGCGTGATGCGGTCGACCTTGTTCAGCTCGTCGCGCATGCCTCCGAGCACATAGAGACACCAGGCCGCCAAGCCTTCGTCGGTTCCGGTATCGGCTTTGGTCAAATGCTCGTAATAGGCGCTCCGGTCGTTGCAGAAGACTGCCGTCGGATTGAGTACCCGACCTCCTGTCATGACGTTGAACCCATACTTGATCAACATGGCATAGCTCAATAGCCGCACGGTCCTCCCATTACCGTTGCCGAACGGGTGTATCCAGAGAAAGCGGTGGTGGGCGAGCGCCATCTTCAGAAGATCGTACTTCGGCGGATCGTCGCGGTTGATGAAGTCGGCAAGCTCCTGCATGTAGGCGGGAACCAGGCCCGCATCGGGCGGCAGGTGCTCGGCTCCTCCGATCTGGACGTTGTCCGGTCGATAGCGACCGGGATACTTGTCTCCTTCGCGCAAGAGGTCGCTTACCGTCAGCTGATGGAGTTCGCGGATGAATTGCTCGGTGATGTACCCACCTGCCGGAATGGACTCTTCGATGTAGTCCATCGCCTTTTCGATGTTATTGACCTCCTTGATCTGGTCAGAAAGCTTGGCGGGGGTTTCGATCTTGCTCTCGATGTAGTCGGCCAAGGTCGTATGGTTGCCCTCAATGCGCGCCGATCCGAGACTCTCCAGGGTATGGAATATCTGCTTCAGCTGCATGAAGACCGGCAAAGGCGTATCCCCACTCAAACGCAGGCGACGCAGATGGTCGAGTTCGATCACCACATCGGTCAGCGGCGAATCGAAGCTGAGCGTGATCAACTGCAAGGGCATATGTACGAAACGCGGCGCGGCCATGTACAACCTTTCAATAGAACAACTACACCAATCATTCTACAACTATATGTTTTAAATTGATTTCCAGTTTTTGAAATGCGGCACTGAATTACAAATCAATTTTCCAACAACTACAAAGTCCGGTTTCGCCAAATACACCCAGGAGCCGACTGAAGGATGTTGCGCGGGAAAATCAAATCGGCAACAAAAAAGCCAACCGCAATCAGTTGGCTTTCGGGAAATTCGTGGAGCGGGCGATGGGAATCGAACCCACGGCTCTAGCTTGGGAAGCTAGGGTATTACCATTATACGACGCCCGCTCTGGGCAAGAGGCTGCATTCTAAGCGCAG
>CAMKYP010000014.1 GCA_946477505.1 uncultured Dechloromonas sp.
GCGAGTCGATTACCGACCTAGCCTTCGATCTTGGCTATTCGGAACTCAGCGCGTTTTCCCGCGCCTTCAAGCGCTGGACCGGCGTTAGCCCGCAGCAGTGGCACCCGGCGGAAAGCCTGCGGTGCCGGACGCACCGTGTGTTGCCCCGGGGTAGCTCGCAAAGTCACCGTGTCGCAAACTGTCAGGAATGCGGGCGCAACCTATTTTAGGATGCCTAATCGGAAAGCGACGCAGCAATCAGGCACGAAGGCGCTCACTTCGGCCATGCATATAGTGGTCCGGGGACCTCGGTTCGGCCTATTTCATTCTCGACAACGGCGACGTGACGATACGTGAGTTTATCGACCGCCTGCTCATATATCTGCCGTTCAGTTACCAAAGGCGTTCAGACCTGCGCCTCTACAGCGAAATTCGCGACTGCTCGACATGCACTGCCGACAAGTTTGCTTACACGGAACTCTCACGCCTACGCAGGTTTTTCGGGGAGGTCCCGAACCAGCGCCGGCACGCGCGGGTCAGCGAGGTCTGGCTGCTATAGCCCAAACACTCTGCAATACGCTGTGTAGACAGGGTCACGACTGAAAGTAGTTCTTTTGCTCGTTGCTGCCGGACCGTATCGATGATGTCCTCGAAGCAGGTGCCCTGTTCGGCCAGGCGGCGCTGCAAGGTTGCGCCAGAAATAGCCAACTGTTGGGCGATAAGTGGCAGGCTGCAGTTGCTGGTGCCAAGTTGGCACTGGATCAGGTCTTTGACCTGAAGAGAGATATCCAGCGGGTGACGACGCAGCACGGTGCGAATATAGCGTTCGCCAGCAACGCGCAACCCGGTGTTGACTCCCGCGAGGCGAATATCAAGCAACTCCGCTGGAAAACCCAGCCAACAACCCTCTGCGCCGAAGTTCACCGCGCATCGGTACGCCTCGGCATAGCGTTCGGGAGGTAAGTAAGGATTGAAATCGAAATGAACCTGCCAGTCGTGGCCCGGATGTTGGGTGAGCGTTCGCAGGATACCCACCGTGTTCATGAACATGTGCTCGATAATCTGGCGGCGGTCTTCGATCGACAGCGACAGATCGTGGCCGTGTTGCAGACGCACCATGTCACCCTCGCGCGTCAGGCGCGAACGCGTGGCCGTCGCGTGATAGGTGTAGTGGCGCAGGATGTCCTCGAGCGCCTCGCCCACGGTTTCGGCATTCTGGGCAATGAGGGCGATGGCACCGAGCACGGTTATGTCCTGATAGGTGGCCAGGCGTTGGCCGAAGTCCGGAAGATCGAGTGTTTCCGCACCGAGCCGCATCAGCTTGGCAAAGGCGGCCACCGGCATGGTCGCTTCCGGGTCATCCAGACAGGCAGGGGAAATGCCTGCGTCGCACACCAATGCAAACGCATCTCCACCATGTGCGGAAACCAGTTCGACCAGACCGGTAAGGACGCGTGCACGAACGAGGCCGGGCGAGAAAAACATCATGATGATGTGAAAAGTAAACTTTTTGACGCGAAATGTAAATGGAGCATCCCCGACGACATCCTAGACTGCGTAACCCAACATTATCTATTGCTACGGAGAACGCATGCGTTACTCGATGATAGCCACGCTGCTCGCACTCCTCATTGCCGCGCCGGTTCGGGCCGAGGTCGCCTATGGCCCCGACTCGGTGGAAAAGGGCAAGAGCCTGTTTCTGAACAACTGCACGCAGTGCCACGGTAACGATGGCAAGTCGCAAGTCGACGTCATCTCCGACGCTACTGACCTGACCGAACCGCTGCTCTACCGCAACGGTACGACGGACAAGGACATCGAATCCAGCATCCGTGATGGCCGCAACGGTGTCATGCCCGCCTGGGGCACGGTACTCGCCGGAGCCGACGACATCGCCCACCTGCGCAATTTCATTAAAAGCCTGTGGCCCGCCGACAAGCGGCCGAAATAACCCCATTCCCGGAGGATGCACATGAACCAAGACAAGACTACGCCCGACACCGCAGCCGATGATCGCGAACCCATCGTCGCCCGCCGCGACTTCCTGCGCCTGGCTGGCGCCGGCCTCGGTTCTGCCGCAACCGCCGGTTTCGCCGGTAGCGCCCTGGCCGCCAATGCCGCAGGCAGTCCCGAAGCGAATACCATTCCTTCGATCCGCCTAGCTGATGCCTTCAAGGCTTCACTCACCGAAGCGCCGGCGGAGAGCAAGTTCGACGGTCCAGGCATGACCGGCGCCGAAGTATTCGCCGAGTTGTGCAAGAAGGAAGATCTCGCCGCGATGTTCTGCGCGCCGGGCAACTACACGGTGATCAATGCCATCGCCGCCGCCGGCATTCCCACCTACGGCGGGCGCAGCGAGGGTTCGATGTGCGCCATGGCCGACGGCTTCTCGCGTGCCACGGGCGAAGTCGTCGCCACCTCAGGCACCGAAGGCCCCGGCTTCACGCACATGATCATGAACATCGCCGCGGCCAATGCCGCGCGCACGCCCCTGCTGGTGCTGGCCTCGAACATGACTCTGGCGGGCGAGGACCGTGAGGCCTTCATCCAGCACGCAATGCAGCAACCCACCACCGAGGGGCTCAAGAAGTACGGCAAACGCCTAATCGACCCGAGCCGCGTGCACGAGTACGGCACCGTGGCGTTTCGCCAACTCAAGTCCGGTGTGCCCGGCCCGGTGCACCTGGACTTTCCCACCGAAGTCAGCCGTGCCCGCTTCAAGACGCCCAGCGAACTGAAGGATTTCTACACCAAGGACAAGTACCGTAGCGAATCGCGCGCCTGGCCTGCGCCGAAGGACATGGACGCGGTCGTCGCGATGCTGGACAAGGCCCAGCGCCCGCTGCTCATTGCTGGCCAGGGAGTGTTCCAGCGCCGGTGCTGGGAGGCCCTGCGCAAGACGGCCGAAAAAGCCGACCTGGGCGTGGTCACCTCCGGCCCGACGCGCGGCTGTTTCCCCGACGACCATAAGCTCTCGCTGGGCGCCGCACCCGATGCACTGCTCTCGGCCGATCTGGTCGTCTTCATAGGCCAGTACTGCATGCCCAGCCCGAACGAGTACAAGCTGAAACCCGGCATCAAGACCGTGCGGGTGCATCCGGCGCAGGAAGACCTCGGGCGCAACTGGCCGCTCGATCTCGGCCTCGTCGCCGATGAGGCGAATTTCCTGAACGAACTGGCGGAGCGCCTACCGCGCCGCCGGCGCGATGCCTGGGTGAGCGAAATCGTCAAGGCGCAGAACACCTTCAAGGAACAGAACGAAGTGCTCTACAAGCAGGGCCTGGACAACAGCCAGCGCAGCGGCCTGCTGCACCCGGCCTGCATTGCGCGCGACACCCAGCGCTTCATCGACACCCATCCGGAAGGCAAGGGCGCGATCTGCACGGGCTTTGGCGGCTGGACCTCGGGCCTCTTCGCCAGCAAGTTCCTGCGCGCCTACCGCCCCGGGCAGACTATCGTGCCCCCCTACCAGTACGGTGCCATCGGCCCCGACATGGCGATGATGATGGGCGTATCGGCGGCAGTACAGCGCGGCATCGGTCCGCAGAAGGCGTACCAGGGCACGCCGACCATCTGCGTGACCTCGGATGCCGGAGCCGCCTACAGCCTGTTCGAACTCGACACGGCGCTCAAGTACGGCCTGCCAACCATCACCGTCGTCTATAACAACAACGCCTGGGGCGTCTGGCCGAACGCTTTGCGCTCGGCGCGTTCGATGCACATGTACCTGTTTCAGGAAAACCTGCGCTATGACCAGATGGCACAGGCACTCGGAGCCCACGGCGCCTATGTGCGCACGCCTGAAGAGTTTCGTCAGGCGCTCGCGGTTGCCTACAAGTTGGCACGCGACAGCAAGATGTCCTCGCTGATCAACTGCCAGGGCACCAAGGACTTCACCGCGAGCAAGGAGTATCCGCCGGGCATCTCGCTGCCGGTGGAACCGGGCTGCGGCGCGGTCGCCCACTGATGGTCATGGCGGACTCCGACGAACTTCAGGCTGTCATCGACGACTTCGTGGCCCGCGGTACGTTTCGCGCCGAAGGGCCACAAGTCGGTACTGGCGGAACCGCCATCTGGCGCGTGCACTGGTTCGGCGGCCATGTGCTGACCTTGCGCGTCGGCCGGCGCGGCATCGCCGTCGCCCCGGTACTGCCGCCGCTCAGTTCGCGATCGACGCTTTACCGCGAGCTGCGCGCCTGGCTGCTCGCCCAGCAGTCGGCCGATCAGCCCGCCCATCGGCGGCTCGACCCCGCCGTCTATCGCCTGAGCGTGAACAACTCGGCAGGCGACATCCGAGTGTGCCTGAAATCGGACGCCGCTCCGGCTGACGTGCTGTGTCGTGCGGTGCAGCTCATCCACGCGCTGTATCTCGACTTCCTGAATGGCCCCGGCCGCCTGGATTGGGTCATCGAGGCCTTCGGCCTGGATCCGGACAACCCGCGCCTACGTTGAACATGTTCTGAAGGAAAACCATGATACGTCTCGGACGTTTTGCTGTACCCCTGCTCTCGGCCTGCTTGTCCAGCCATCTAGCGCTCGGAGCCGCGCCCGAACCGGTCGGCGATCCGCTGGGCCAGCATTACACCCCGCTGAACCAGATCACGCCGGCCAACGTCGCACGACTCAAGCCGGCCTGGATCTACCGGACCGGCGATACCGCCAAGGAAGCGGTGGCGGACCAGAAGAAAACTGCCGGGCAGGCCACGCCTATCTTGCTGCCAGCGGATGCGGGTGGGGCGCTGGTCACCTGCACCCCCTTCAGCCGGGTCATTGCCCTCGATCCGGGGACCGGGCATCCGCGCTGGGAATACGATCCGCAGGTTTTGCGCGACGGCAAACGAGGTTACCGCTGCCGCGGCGTGGCCTATGTCGCCGCCCGCGACACTCAGGCGCCTAGTTGCGCCCATCGCGTCATCATCGGCACGCACGACCGCCGTGTCGTTGCGCTCGACGCCAGGAACGGCAAGCCCTGTGCCGGATTCGGCAAGGGCGGCAGCGTCGATTTGCCGGATCGCGGCAAGCACGCACCCGGCGATGTGTCCAGCCCGGCGGCACCCGCCGTGGGCAATGGGGTCATCGTCATCGGCTCGGGGATTCTGGATTTCGAAAAAGTCCAAGCTCCACGCGGCACGGTATATGCGCTCGATGCCGAAACCGGCGCCCTGCGCTGGCAATTCGACCCAATCGAAGGCATTCGCGAATACGGCGCCGCCAATGTCTGGGCAGGCATCTCGGTCGATGTCGAACGCGACCTGATTTTCCTCTCCACCAGCTCACCCTCGCCGGACTATATCGGCACGGCGCGTACGCGCGATGGCGACGCCAACTCCATCGTTGCGCTGCGGATGAGCACCGGCAAGAAGGTTTGGTCCTTTGCCACCACGCATCACGATTTGTGGGACTACGACCTCCCGGCCCAGGCAACCCTGTTCGACTGGCCGGCGCCCAACGGCAGCAAGGTGCCGGCGCTGGCGCAGGTGACCAAGCAGGGGCTGACCTTCATTCTGGATCGACGCACCGGCAAACCACTCTTTAGCGTCGAGGAGCGACCGGTCGCCCAAAGCACCATCCCGGGCGAAAAATCCTCGCCGACCCAGCCTTTCCCGGTCAAACCCCCGCCTCTGGTCAACGCCAAGCTCACTCCGGACGATGCCTGGGGTCTGACCTTCTGGGATCGCGGCAAATGTCGTGAAAAGATCGCCGCGCTTGAAAATCACGGCTTGTTCACACCGCCTTCCGAAAAACCCTTCCTGATGCTGCCGGGCAGCCTGGGCGGCGCTAACTGGGGCGGCGGCGCCTATCTGCCGTCGGAGAACCTGTTGGTGGTCAACGTCAACACGGCCGGGTTCTACGGCCAACTGCTCAAGACCGATGCCATGGCCAAGGCTGATGGTGATCACGTCCAAGTCGGCAACGCATTCTTCGTGTCCATGAAGGGCACCCCCTACACGATAAAGATGGATGTGCTCAAATCGCCACTCGGCATGCCCTGCACGCAACCGCCCTGGGGCAAGCTGGTCGCCATCGACCTGGCCAAGGGCGACATCCGCTGGGAGGCACCGCTCGGTTCGATCCACGAACTGGGGCCGGTCAAGTTACCCTGGCGCATCAATCTGGGCACGCCCAGTCTCGGCGGAGGCCTGATGACCGCCAGCGGCCTGCTGTTCATTAGCGCCACCATGGATCGCGTCCTGCGTGCCTTTGACGCCAGAACTGGGAAGGAGGTCTGGAGCTACGAGTTGCCCGTTGATGCCGCCGCCACGCCGATGAGTTACAGCCATCAGGGCAAGCAGTACATTGTCATCAACGCCGGCGGCCACAACATGTTCAGCCGGCCACTGGGTGACTATTTCTACGCCTTCGCCCTACCCTGAACCAAGAGATGCGTGATGCCCGGGGCGGCCGATTCGGGTGAATCGGCCGCCCCGGCGTCACAAGTTAGCGAAGGCCTAGTCCGGAGAAGTCTGTGACATTTTCGTCCGGAGAGATGGACGAGAAGACGCAGTTCATCGCCGACTATCTTCACCTCATCAGAAGGAGACAAAATGAAGAATTCACCATGGCACCGGATCAGCGTCCTGGCTTTTTTTGCACTGCTGGCCCAACTTGGAACGGGTCTGGCTCGGGCCACCCCGTCGGTCCCCTCCGATCCGACTGCATTGTTCAAGGAAAACTGCGCCATCTGCCACGAACGTCCGGAAACCAAGGCGCCATCGGTCGCTGCCCTGCGCCAACTGAATGCCCAACGCATCTGGCAAACCATCGAAATCGGCGTCATGCAACCGATGGCCAAGGGCTTGAGTCCGGAACAGCGCCTGCAGATCGCCAACTGGCTGGGAGCGAAGGAAGACAACAAGCGCTACGAGTGGCTGGAGACCAGGGCCTGCCGGCGTGAAACACCGGCAACCCTGACCGGCGAGGAAAACTGGGGCATGGGCCGGCACAATATGCGCAACCCCTCCGGAGTCGAGTTGACGCCAGGCAACGTCGCGCAGCTCGAATTGAAATGGTCGCTGGCGCTCCCGGCGGTAAGTTCCATGCGCTCGCTCCCGGTTGTCGCCGGCGACACGATTTATCTCGGCGGACAAGACGGCAAGTTGCTCGCCCTCGATCGCGAAACGGGTTGCGTTCGCTGGCACCTGGCAGTCGATGGCACGATCCGCAACGCCCTCACGCTGGAACGTACGCCCGACGGTATCAATACCTTGTTCTTCGCCGACGAACCGGGCACCGTCTATGCGGTGAACGCAGTCACGGGCGCCCTGCGCTGGAAGGCGCCGGTCAAGAGCCACCCGATGTCCATCGTCAGCGGCTCGATCGCCTATCACAACGGACGCATCTTCGTTCCCATCTCCTTGTTCGAGGTCATGGTTGCCGCCTCGCCACAGCACGAGTGCTGCCGCGCCCATGGCGGCGTGATCGCGCTCGACGCACGGAGCGGCGCCCGGATATGGCATTACGGCACCACGCCCGAGGCCGAAAAAACCACCCTGAACTCTGCGGGCACACAGATGTGGGGGCCGTCGGGAGCAGCCGTCTGGAACCGGCCGACCGTCGATGCCAAGCGGGGCGTGATCTACTTCGGCACCGGCGAGAATGCCTCTTCGCCGGCGACCAACACCAGCGATGCCATCATCGCTCTCGACATGGCCAACGGCCAGCCGCGCTGGATTTTTCAAGCGCTGCGCGACGATGCCTGGAACCTGGGCTGTAACTTCAAGACGGCCAATTGTCCCAAGGAAAACGGCCCGGACTTCGACTTCGGCGCACCACCCATACTCGTCAAGGACGGCAAGGGTAAGGGCAAGGGCGACTTGCTCCTGGCCGGGCAGAAATCGGGCGAAGTCTTCGCATTGGACCCGGATGCGGGCGGCGCCGTCGTTTGGCGCCACCACTTCCTGCCGAACCTATCCCATTTCCTAGGCAATGGCGGCATTCATCACGGTATGGCCAGCGACGGCGAGCGCCTGATCGTGCCGATCAGCGATCCCGTGTATCCTGGCTATTCACCACAACCCGGCGTCCATGCGATGTCCGTCGCCGACGGTCGGATACTGTGGAGCCACCGCATCGTTCGCGGCTGCGAATTCGTCGCCGACAAGCCTGGCGCCAAGCCGATCGCCGATACCCTGGGGACGGTCACGAGTGCTTCCCCGTGGCCGGAATGCCCCAGATTGTATTCCCCCTCCGCTCCGCCCACCTTGGCCAATGGCGTCGCCTACGTGGCGACCCTGGACGGCAAGGTGCGTCTCTTCGACGCCGATAGCGGCCGCCTGCTGCGCGTGCTGGAAACGAACCGCCCCTTCCAGACCAGCAATGGGGTAGATGGGCATGGCGGCGCTATCGATGCCGGTGGCGTTCTGGTAAGCCGCGACCAGATGATCGTGAGTTCCGGCTACGGCATGTTCGGCCAGATGCCGGGCAACGTTCTGCTAGTCTACGGGTTTGGGAAGTCCAAATGAAGCGATGCGCAAGCTTCAAACCGGCGCAGCCTCTGGCCAGTTTGATCAACGAAAACCTGACTGACCGTATCTTCCGCTTCATTCCCGAGGAAAGGCGTTTCGTCGCCTGCCCGATAGTACCGTACGGCACCCATACGCACGACTTTTCCTTCAGCAAGGACGGCAAGGCGTGCACCAGCAATAATCCTGTACCGCCAGCCGCGCCTGGAAGGCGGCATACCCGCATTGATCTGCATCGCAGCATGAGGAAGAAACCGCCCCAACCGGGCTTTGTCAGGAGCCCGATCACTTCCACTGCCGTGAGCTGACGCCTTGCCAGCAACGGAAGGCGTGGGGAAAATCGAACAGGGAATGGAAGCCCAGCAGTTCCGCAATCTGGTTTAACTGTAAGCCTCAGTTCAACAGGTAGTGCTTCGCAGCCTACCAGCGAATCCCGTTAAGCAGTTCCTGGAACGTGGTGCCGCTGCAGGCTGCGTGGGCTTGTCACCAGCGCTTTCGCGATCGCCTCCGGAGCATCGCATTGCAGATTGTCGCTTCGACCTACGGGGCAAGATCCTCCACGAACCACCGGGAGGGCGCGTCGACCTCGCGCTCAATCAGCTCATGCAGCGCCGGGATGGCATCTGGCAAGGGAATGCTCAACACCTTGGCGTCGAAGACCAGTACAGTTTTCGCTACGTCGAAGCAAATGTTCTCACCGAACAACCGGTGATAGCGCCGTCGGTCGTCAGCAGACCAGTGTCCTTCCAGGGCAAATCGCACTGCCCCCCGAACGGGGGATAAGAGTTTTTCACCTCCGATGTTGCAATCAACATCAATCACGGTCGACAGGCTTTTGCGATGCAATCCAATGTGCGACAGAGCGTTCCGGAAAGCATCAGAGTAGTCGAAACCGTCTCAATCCACGTCACTTAGGAGCCAATCCCGATGAAGGGCTGGAGCTTACCGTTTTCCCCCAAGGGCCTGGCTTCAAAACTGACACCGCCCCCTGGCACTTTTCGGGCGAAGTCATTGCGGTTGAGTCTGAAATGAGCCGCGAGCAAATCGCCACATAGATGCCGGACGATCTTGAGACAACCGACAGAACTCAGTGCCTCTCGGCCATGGGACGCCTGCCGATGCGCGCCAGCATGAGACTGACCGGCATCAAGACGATTCCAGCCCAACCAATCCAATCAACATACCGTGAGACAAGAACGACATGAATACCAAGATTCTCAAGCCCAGCGACTCCGCCTACACCTACCCGCTGCTCATTAAGCGTCTGCTAACCTCGGTGCAGCGTGTGGAAAACCGCAACCAGATCATTTCTGGATCGCAGCGTTTCAGCTACCGGCAGTTCAACGAGCGAATCTGCCGTCTGGCCAGCGCCCTGCGCGCGCAAGGCATCGGCCCCGGCGACGTCGTCGCAGTCATGGACTGGGACAGCCACCGCTACCTAGAATGCTTCTTTGCCATTCCGATGATTGGGGCGGTTCTGCATACCGTCAATATCCGCCTCTCGCCGCAGCAGATCCTCTACACCATGAACCACGCCCAAGACAAGCTGGTGCTGGTTCATGACGACTTCCTGCCGATCATCGAAGGAATCCAAGGGGAACTCGAAACCGTCAAGGCTTATATCCAGCTAAGTGACGTCGATGCACCCGTCACTGCTTCCTTCATCACGGCCGGAGAGTATGAAACCCTGCTCGCCAGAGCAGATTCCTGCTACGAGTTCCCGGACTTCGACGAAAACTCGGTCGCCACCGCGTTCTATACCACCGGCACGACCGGTAACCCCAAGGGCGTCTATTTCAGCCACCGGCAACTGGTGCTACACACCCTCACCATGGTCAACTCCCTGTTGAGTCGCAATGCCGACGTGCCGTTGCTGAACCACAGTGGGGTATACATGCCGATCACCCCCATGTTCCATGTCCATGCCTGGGGGATTCCCTATGCCGCGACGATGATGGGCGTTCAGCAAATTTACCCCGGCCGTTATGAACCCAACAAGCTTGCCCGCCTGATTCGCGAAGAGGGAGTGACCTTCTCTCACTGCGTGCCGACCATACTGCATATGGTTCTGCAGTCGGACGATGCCTCGAACACCGATTTCAGTAAGTGGAAGGTTATCATCGGCGGCAGTGCGCTAACGCCCGGCCAAGCCGAGCAAGCGATGTTCCGCAGCATCGATATCTTCAGCGCCTACGGCATGTCGGAAACCTGCCCTCTGCTGGCGATCACGCGCATCACCCGCGAGCAACGCGATTTGCCCTTCGCCGAGCAGGTCGCCTGGCGCGTCAAGGCCGGCGTTCCCAGCGACCTGGTAGACATCGATATCTGGGACGCGAACAACATTCCCATGCCGCATGACGGCAAGAGCGTCGGCGAAGTTGTTGCGCGCGCCCCCTGGCTGACCCAGAGTTACCTCTATGAGCCGGAAAAAAGCGCGGAGTTGTGGGCAAACGGCTGGCTCCACACCGGCGACGTGGCCAGCATCCACCCGAACGGCTGCATTGAGATCAAGGACAGGATCAAAGACGTCATCAAAACAGGGGGTGAATGGATTTCGTCGCTGACACTGGAAGGCATGATCAGCACCCATCCCGGCGTCCAGACCGTCACGGTAATCGCTATCCCCGACGAGCACTGGGGAGAGCGTCCCTGCGCGATGGTCATTGCCAGGAATGCCGAGTGCACCGCCCAGAGCATCCTCGATCACCTGCAGCAGTATGTTGCCAGCGGCGCCATCAACAAGTGGGCGGTTCCCAAGGAAATCAGGATAGTGGCCGAAATTCCTACCACCAGTGTCGGTAAGATCGACAAGAAGCGCATCCGCAGCCAGATGACCTGACAAGGGCCAGGCGTTGCGTATGGACTAACTGCGCAACACCGACGTCCCCCGTTTCAGTAGACTCCTCATCTGCTGCTAATGAATGCCGCACCATTAGGGCGACAAGGCGGCTTACCTCGAATGGGGGGACAGTCTGGCGGCTCTTGCTGCCGGTCTTACGGATATGGGAAAACTCCTCTTCCAAGTCGGCCAGCCAGCGCCATGCTAGGACTGCTGCGGCCTTCTTGTCCGGCTCTCCAGTCTGGTGCCGTAGGTGCTTCTTGGGTGTGTAGTAAGTGAGTAAGTCCTGCGGTATGCGCTTCGTGATGCGCCAACCAGAGCAGTGCAGCTCCATACCTGGAGGATATGCCATTTCCTTGTCCATCCTGAAATGATAGCTGGAATGTTCCCAGCTTTATTCCCATCTCTATGACTCGGAAATGCTTGAAATACAAAGAATATAGAAAAAACAAAGGCCCCGTAGGGCCTCAGTAGAATCCTGGCGGAGAGGGCGGGATTCGAACCCGCGGTGGGCTATTAACCCACACACGCTTTCCAGGCGTGCGACTTAAACCGCTCATCCACCTCTCCGGGAAGCCGTGCATTCTAGCAGAATCGCCGAAATGGTCAAACAATCTTTCTGAGAAAAGCGAGTCCGATCCAGAGCAGGAGCAGGATCACGAAGCAAGCAACACCTACGGCTTTCCCCTGGAAACCTGGCAGGATCGCGGCGACGAGTTGCCTCGGGGCACGGGTGATCAGGTCGAAAAGTTGATAGATCCTATTGCTTTCCCTCCCCCGCCCGGCCACGATATACAGCATCCCCTGGCCGATCAGGCAAAGACCCAGCATCTCGATGATGGCGCGAACCGCGCTGATCAGAAACAGCAACATCCGCTTTATTCGTCTTCCAGACCGAATTCGATATCAATCTTCTTCATCCGCCGGTTGTACCACCAGATGATCACCAGAAAGAGTACCAATCCGCCCTGTGCGGCCATGTAAAAGCCCAGCGGAAAACCGAAGATGACGATCTGGTTAATATCCCGCGCAAACCAGGTCGTGCCAAAAGTCACGCTGATCCAGACCAGCAGCAGGGCAAAGGTCAGGCGCCTGGTCTTCCTCCAATAAAGATGGCGTTTCCCTTTCATGCGTCCTTGCCGTTCGACAAACGAATCTTGGTGAGAAACTCTTCGCCCCCCGGTTCGGGTTGCGTCATTAACGACACCACGACAATGGTGGCAAAACCAGCAACAACACCGAACAAGCCAGCCGCCGTGGGCTGGACCTGGAACCAGGGATCCATCCCGAAGCCGCTGATGCCGAGCCAGGGAATACTGTCGAATTCGACTCGCAAGATGTAATAGAGCGACAAGGATACGCCGACAACCATCCCGGCAAGCGCCCCCTTTCGGGTCGCTCGCTCCCAGAAAATACCGAGCACCAGGGCCGGGAAGAACGCTGATCCGGCGATCGAGAAAGCCCAGGCAACCATGGACAGGATGGTTCCCGGCTTTTCGGCTGCCACGGTTGCCGCAAGCACCGCCACCACCAGCAGCAAGGATTTCGAGATGACCAGGCGGAACTGTGTCGAGGCGTCCGGGCGGATGATGCGATAGTAGACATCATGAGACAAGGCACTGGTGATGGTAAGCAGTAAGCCGTCGGCGGTAGATAGCGCTGCCGCCAATCCGCCGGCCGCCACCAGCCCCGAGATGACATAGGGCATACCGGCGATTTCCGGCGTTGCCAGTACGATAACGTCCGGATTAAGAGAAAGCTCAGCCAATTGCAGAACGCCATCGAGGTTGATGTCCTCGATGCTGACCAAGCCGACCTTGGTCCAGGCGGTCACCCAGCCGGGTAACTTGGCGATGGGGATTTCCGCGAGGTGAGACAAAACCTCATGCTTAGCGAATACGGCGTAGGCGGGGGCCGTAATGTAAAGCAAGAGGATGAAGAGCAGCGACCAGAAGACCGACTCGCGTGCTTCATGTACGGTAGGGGTTGTGTAATAACGAACCAGCACATGCGGCAGCGCGGCGGTACCCACGGTCAGACAGAAAATCAGGGCCAGGAAATTGATCCGCTGGATATTCTGCTCCGCCTCCGTGTCGCCGGGAAAGGCCTCCGCATGATGGATCGGTTTGCGGCTCCGCTCGAGTGCGGAAAACATCGCCGCCTCCCAACGCACCTTGGCCTGTTCCGGATCGTGCGGCAACTCCCGGCGCTGGCGCTCGAGGGCCACAATATCGCGCATTTGCGCGTCGCTGGCCTTGAGTTGGTTGATCTGGATGGATAGCTGCTCGCGCTCATTGTTCAGCGACTGAGGTAGTTGCATGATTTTCTGGGCATAGACGTCAGCACGCTCGTGGAACAGCTGACGCACCTCAACCTCCGCCGGCGAGTCGAAAAGCCGGGTCTCCAGATGCGTGACCTTTTGTAGCACTTCGCCATAAACCAGTTGCGGGATCGGGTTACCCGTGACGTTGTACGACAGGATAGCGACCGGTGTGATGTAGGCGACGATCAGGATCAGGTACTGCGCCACCTGCGTCCAGGTAACCGCCCGCATCCCGCCCAGGAATGAGCAGACAAGAATCCCAGCCAGCCCGACGAATACGCCGATTTCAAACTGCAGGCTGACAAAGCGACTGGTAATGACGCCGACACCATAGATCTGCGCCACCACGTAAACGAAAGAAGCAAGGATGGCCGCACCCACGGCAACGAGGCGTATCGAATTGCCGCCGTAGCGAGCCCCGAGAAAATCGGGAATGGTGTATTGCTCGCAACGCCGCAAGTATGGCGCCAACAGCAGCGCCACCAGGACAAAACCACCGGTCCAGCCAATGACGTAGGCCAAACCCTGAAACCCTGATAGATAGAGCGTTCCCGCCATACCGATGAATGAGGCTGCACTCATCCAGTCGGCACCGGTCGCCATCCCGTTGAAGAAGGCCGGCACGCGCCGACCGGCCACGTAGTATTCCGACACGTCGGAAGTACGGCTGACGATACCGATCAGAGCATACATTGCGATGGTGAACATCAGGAAGGCGTAGCCGATCCACCGCGGCGGCATGCCATGCTGCTCGAGAACGGCCAGCGCCCCGATAAACGCGAGAAAGCCGCCCGTGTAATACAGGTAGTAGCGCTGCAGGCGAGTCAGCGGCCTCAGCATCGGGAAAACTAGTGCGTACGCCGCAGGAAGCTGCTAGCCCGCGATTCATCAACCAGCCGGGCAGCCGTATCGATCTGCTTACCAACCGCCCGTACCAGCAACATCTGGAAAAGACGGCCGAGGAGGAGTGTATTGGCCATCGCATCGCGCCGCCCTTCCCCGCCTCCCATCCCGAATATCTCGAGCCATTGGTCAAGCGGCATCACGGTATGCCCCTTGTCCTCGAACATCGATGGCATGAGCCAGGCCATATCCACCCATTGCGGCTGGAAATCGAGGCCAAGACGCTCCTTGTAGGCGCGTTGCAGAAAGCCACCCACGTACGGAACGTGGTAGGTCACCATCGGCGCCTTGGCGGCAAAGAGCAGGAAGGCCATCAATTGGCGGTCAACGGCCGCCCCCTCGCCATCCAGCGTCGAGAAATCGACATAAAAAGTGTCATCCGGCTGGATTGCCCCCTGCCAGACACTGCCGGCGGCGATGCCCAGCAGTTGATCCTTTTCGGGATCGAGACCGCTGCTGACGATATCGATGACCAGATAGCGGGTATGGAAATGAAGATCCTCGAGCGCCGGTGCAGGACTGCCGCGCCAGGCATCCAGCGATGCCCTGACATCCTCCGACAATCCGCTCGGCGCGCCGCCGCGAAACAGGAATTTCTTGAGGCCGAGCATGATCAGTTCACCTGGTAATCGAGTTTGAGACGGGTCTGGATCTTGCGCGCCTGGCGGAAGGATTCCTTGAGGATGCGGCGATCCAGTTCGTTCAAGGTTTCCGGATCGATCAGATTGTCGCCCTGCTTGCCCGGTTCGCCCTCCAGGTACTGGTGCTGCAGGCGTAGCAACTGGATGAAATTGAGCCCTTCGAGGACGGCGTTGATTTCATCGGCGCGGATGTTCAAGCGCTGCGCGGCCAGACGCAAACGCTGAATCGAATTGGTATTGTGCACGCCGCTGGCCATGGCATAGATACGCGCCACATCGACGAAAATCCGCGAACCGTACTTTTTCAGGTCGATCTTGCCGGGATGATCCGGCTCGAGATCGGTCAGGAAATCGCGAATCTTGCCGAGCGGCGGTTCGACATCGAGCGCGTTCTTGGCCATGGCGCGCAGGAACATTGGGTTGGAGGCTGTCAGGGCCAGCAAATGGCGGCGCATGGCCTCGGCCAACTCTGCTTTGCCGAACAAGGGCCGGAAATCGAAGAAGATCGTTGCGTTGAGCAAGGCGTCCGGATGCGGCTGGCGAATCCAACTGCCGAATTGCTCCTTCCACTCGTCGAGCGTCAGGCACCACTGCGGATTGCTGGCCATGATGTTGCCCTTGCACAACGGGAAACCGCAGCGATCGAGATCCTTGTTCACATCCAGGGCATAGGCCAGGAAGCGCTGCTTCAGCGCATCGACCGACGC
Organism: uncultured Dechloromonas sp.; assembly: GCA_946477505.1. GTDB lineage: Bacteria > Pseudomonadota > Gammaproteobacteria > Burkholderiales > Rhodocyclaceae > Azonexus. The sequence continues at coordinate 15,855 of CAMKYP010000014.1, forward strand.
ACCTTCGGGCGGCTGGAAAACGATGCCGTTATCCTGATCCGTGCTGAAGGTCTGTTCGTCGCGCCCCTCCGAACCGAAAGCCAGCCACGCCCAGTCGATACCATCGAAAGCATGCTTTTCCAGATTGAGCTGGATGACGTGCCGGGTCAGCGCATCGTTGAGCGCCGAAATGAACTGGGTCAGCTGCTCCGACCCCACACCCTGGGCCAGCATGTTGAAGGCCAGTTGGCGCACGTCGGCGGCAGCCTGTTGCAAGGCTTCGACATTGTGCGCGCCATCGATGGCCTGTCGAATCTGGCGCAAGCCGACACGCTGCAACGAGAAGAGGTCGCGCTCCGACACCACACCGGTCAGGCGACCTTCCGCGTCCGTCACCAGCACATGGCGGATGCCGTGCGTGGCCATGGCAAACATGGCGTCGTACGCCGTGGCGTGCTCTTCGAGCATGAACGGACTTGGCGTCATCGCCTCGCCGACTGGCGTACTCAACGGCAATTCGGCCAACACCACGCGGTCGAGCAGATCGGTACGCGTGAACACGCCAACCGCCTTTCGGTCCTCGCCCGCCACGACCAGTGAACCGACACCGGCCTGCGACATGGTTTCCAACGCGGCCCGCAGCGGCGTATCCGGGGTCACGGTAATCGGCGAACGCGAGCCGATGCCGGCCAGCGGCGAATTCAGCGTCTGCTGTTCGCTGGCGCGCTGGGCGAACTGGAGTTGCAACTGCCGACGCGACTGGTCGAGCAGGCTGGCGATGTACTGCGTGCAAAACAGGTTGAATTCCGGACTGGAGGCAACCAGCGCCAGAAAATCCTCGGCCGGCAACTGGTAGCAGAAGCTGTCCTCGACGGCCAGATAGACATTGGTGGACGGCCGCCCGGCGGTGACTGCACCGATGGGGAAGCCTTCCCCGGCGCCCAGGCTGAGGATGGAATACTCGGTCACCGTCACCTCGCCCGCTTGGCGCGCCTGAACCTTGCCGGACTCGATCAGGTAGAAGTAACGGACGTTACCTGCGTCGGGGCCGATGATCTCGCTGCCGGCAGGATAAAACGCAATCTGCGCCTTTTCTGCGAATCGCTGCAGCGCATCGGGCTGCATTTTGTTGAACGGCGCATGATTGCGAAGAAATGCAATGGTATTGCCGGCCATGCGGGTGCGGCCCTGTTCGCGCAGCGTCATTTCCACCTGACCAACGACCATTTCCTGCCCTGTTTGCTGTTGCGTACTCACGACAACCTCGTTTTTTCAGAGTGCATAGTTTAACTTGAGACGTTGTTGCAGGCGTTTGGCCTGCTTGAGCGCCTCACGGAGTATGGCCTGATCCATGTCGTTCAATGCAGCGGGTTTCAGACCGGAACCCGCCGTCACTCCGGCAGCTGCGGCGGCAATCTGCTGCGTCAGCCGCAGCCGCAGGATGTGGGAAAAAGCCGCGTCGAGACTGGCAAGCTCGATCTCCGGCAAACCGACTGCCTTGCCGGCCTGGTGCAGACGCTCCGAGGTATTGACGCTCGGTGTTCCGGCGGTCAGCGCAAAGATGCGGGCTGCGTCGACAAATATCCGACTGCCGAACTTCTTGAGGTCGACTTCCCCTGCCCCATTCACCGCGACCTCGCCACGGAAATTCAAGGGCGCTTCGGCATGCAGCGCATTCGCCGCCATCAGATGCTGGAAAGCCGGCGTGCTGCTCGTCAGCGACAGCAACAGGGTGCGCAGTTGCTCGCCCAGGGCGAGATTTCCATGCAGCGGGCGCAGGTCGAAGAAGATGCTGGCGTTGAGCAAGGCTTCGGGCTCGGGACGACGCACCCACTCGATGAACTGCTCCCGCCACTCGTCGAGCGACAGGCACCAGGCTGGATTACCGGCCATGATCTTGCCCCGGCACAACGCAAAGCCGCAGTCGGCCAGGTGCTGATTCGCTTCCTGCGCGAAAGGCAGGAACAGGTCGCGCAAGGCGCCGGCTTCCTGCTCGCTGCTGGCATGGAAAAGCAGACCGTTGTCCTGGTCGGTAACAAAGGTCTGCTCGTGCCGCCCCTCGGAGCCGAGGGCCAGCCAGCACCATGCCACTTGCGGCAGCCTATGGTTGCGCGCTGTCAGGTCGACAACCCGTGAAGACAGGCGATCGTTGAACAGCGAAATCAGACGAGTCGCCGCCACGCCATCCATGCCGCCGGCCAGCGCCCCCAACAGGTGCGCACGAACAGCATCAGCCAAGGCCGGCGCCTCGTCCAGAGTGGGCAGCGCATCAATCGCTGCAAAGAGATCGATACGCTGTTGGCAAAGCAGCAAAGGCGCAGTGCTCACGGCAATCAGTATTTCACCCGGGCGAAATAGGTCTTCTCGGCCGCTTCCAGCGCCTGACGCACTGTAACGATCCCCTTGTCTTCCAGCAGCTTGACCAGCTTGAGGAATACTTCGCCAGTCGCCAGCGCATCCTCCAGCGCGTTATGACGCGCGCCGATGGTGATACCGAGGCGCTCCAGGATCACGTCCAGCTTGTGCGACTCCTGGTTCGGATGCACCACGGCCGACAGCAGCAGCGTATCGAGTACCGGCTGCGTAAAGCGGATGCCGGTGCGCTCTTCCTTCAATTGCAGGAAACGCATGTCGAAAGCAGCGTTGTGGGCGATCAGCACCGTGTCTTCGCAAAACTCATGGAAGGCAGGCAGTACAACGTCGATGTTGGGCTGGCCGCGCACCATGTCCTCCGTGATGCCATGGATGGGAATGGATTCCGGCTTGAGGGGAATTTCCGGGTCGACGATCTGATTGAAGGTTTCCTGGCGCAGCAATCGGTTGTTGACGATGCGCGCTGCGCCGATCTGGATGATCTCGTCGCCGTTGGACGGCTCCAGGCCGGTCGTCTCGGTGTCGAACACTGTGTAGGTCAGCTCGGACAGCTTGCGATCGAGGTCGATGGATTTATCCTCGAACTTGAACAGGTCGAAATCGTAGTACTCAGGCCGCCCGGTGACATGGCGTTCCTCGATCACCTGCTCGGCTTCCGGGATGGCCACCGGCAGCACGAAGCGGAAGAATGCCCGGTGGGCTGCCTTCTCGCGCTCGTACCAGATTTCACCGCCATGGCGGTCGATAACATCGCGCAGGGTCAGCGGCGAGCTTTCGCTGCCGATCTGCATCGACTCCATTTCCCAGGTGTAGAAAGTCTCCGACGACATCGCCGGGCCGGCCCAGATCAGGTCGAGATAGGCCAACTTGCCATTGGAGGTCAGCCGGAAGCGCAGTTCGCGCGGTGCATAGTGATCCTGCAGCTTGGACGCCAGCGAGACCAGGGCGAAAACCAGCGAGAAACTGTCTGCCTTGATCCACAGATTTTCATCCATTTCCTCTGTCTTGGTCGGCAGCTTGAGCTTGTCGTCGATGCGACGCTGGGCAGCGGCGACGATATCGATGCCCAGCACATCTTCCAACGGCCAGCGCGTCTTGATGGCATCGGAAAACTGGTTCATGGTCTGATCGATAACCTGGCTGCGCTTGGCGACCTCGTCGTCGATGACGTGCAGGAAGCGCTGGCGCAACTCCGGCTCCATGTCCGGATAGTCGATCAGGTTGGCCACTGCGGCCCGGATGTTGCCGATCGCCGAGCGACTGCCTTGAGTCAGCGTGTGCAACGCCCGATCGCGGCGCTCTTCCTCCTCGATGCTGCGCGTGATGTTCTCGACGGTCAGCACGTAGCCCGACATCGACGCCTCGCCCGCCCCACCGAGTACCGGCACCATCTGGATACGCAGTAGCTGGCCGCCGCGCGTGGTGGTGATGAAATTGGCGATTGCCGTCTTGCCGTTGGCCAGACGCTGGTGAATGACCTCGCGGGCATGCTCGACCTGGCTCTTTTCCAGAATCGAGAAGATCGAACGCCCCAACCCGATCAGCGCCCCGCCGGCCACCGAGGTCGGCCCTTGGGACAGCGCCTTGAACTGCAGCCGGGCACGGTTGTTGTAGAGCAGGATGCGACCGTCCAGGTTGCAGACGACGACAGCCTGCGCCAGTTCCGACATCAGCGCCGCCAGCCGGTTCTTTTCCTCCTCGACAGAGGCCTTGGCGCGGGCGATCTGCGAATCGACGTCGTCCATCAGCGCATCGCGCTGCTGCGCCAGGTCGTTGGCGGCCTGCGCCAACTGCTGCACCTCGGGAGGTCCTTCCGGCGCCACGCGGAAATTGCGGTTGGCCCCGAGCATCAGGCGCAGCGTTTCTGCCATGCGCAGCAGACCTTCGACGTATTGCTTGAACAACCTGTGCAACACCAGCACGCCGATCACGAAACCGAACAGCGTCATCATGGTGCCGACCGGCAGGCGGGAAACCAGCAGCTCGGTCAGCATGTTGCGCTCCGCCTCCTTCATGTCCAGCCAGACGAGCAGCGAGGTGACGACGAACGGGCCGGTCATGAGCAGACCGAGCACGACCACGGCGAGGATGAAACGATGTTTTGCCTTCATGGCAGGCATCCCGGAATGGTTGGTTATTGTTGCGAACAGCCTCCGGCAGCAAGCCGGAAAGTGTCGGAATCAGGCCATGCCGAGCATGCCCTTGACCTTGAGCACCAGATCCTTGGTCGAGAACGGCTTGGTCACGTAGGCGTCGGCGCCGATGGCCAAGCCCTTGGCCACCTCGGTCTCCCGCCCCTTGGCGGTGAGCATGACGACCTGCAGCCCGGCCTTCTCCGGATTGGCGCGCAAGGCTTCGCAGACCTCGAAGCCTGACTTCTTCGGCATCATGACGTCGAGCAGCACGAGATCGGGCCGGAAGCTATCGACCTTGGCAAGCGCTTCCTCGCCGTCGACGGCGA
>CAMKYP010000015.1 GCA_946477505.1 uncultured Dechloromonas sp.
CTGGGCGAACTGCGTGCGCATGCGGAACTTGCTAACATGCGCCTCCTTGCCCGCGGTAACCGTTTGTCGATCACGCCGGTCGCTGCGGACGAGTGGGCTTTCATTACCGAACAATTGATGGGATTGCGATGACGATCTGGTGGCTGGCTTACATTGCCCTTGGCGCATTCGCCGGTTTTTTTGCCGGCCTGCTCGGTATCGGCGGCGGGTCCTTGATGGTGCCTGTGCTCGTCATGGTGTTCACCGCCCAGGCGTTTCCGGTGGGCGAAGTCATGCATCTGGCACTCGGCACCTCGATGGCGACCATCTTCTTCACCTCGATTTCAAGTGTCCGTACGCACCATGCCCACGGCGCCGTGCTGTGGCCCATCGTGCTGCGCATTACGCCGGGCATCATCGCCGGTACGTTGATCGGCACGCATGTGGCCAGCCTGGTGCCGACCAAGGCGCTGGCCCTGATTTTCACCCTGTTCATCTGCTACGTCTCGGTGCAGATGATCATCAACCTCAAGCCGCAGCCGCACCGCGAATTGCCGGGTGCCCTTGCCACCGGCGCAGTGGGGGCCGGGATCGGCTTCATTTCCTGCCTGGTGGCCATCGGGGGCGGCGTACTGTCGGTGCCTTTCATGACTTGGTGCAACGTCAAAATGCAGAACGCTATCGGTACCTCGGCGGCGATCGGATTTCCGATCGCGCTGGGCGGTGCGCTGGGGTATATCTGGAATGGTTGGGCGGTGAGTGGTCTGCCGTCGGGCAGTATGGGCTTCGTCTATGTTCCGGCGGTAGTCGGCGTGGCGGCGGTCAGCATGCTGACCGCGCCGATCGGAGCCCGCCTGACCCATCAGTTGCCGGTGAAGACGCTGAAGCGCGTGTTCGCGGGCATTCTGCTTGCTCTGGCCGGCAAGATGATGTGGGGCTTGTTCAGCGCGCCTTGAACACCGGCTTGCGCTTTTCCAGGAAAGCGGCGAGTCCTTCCTTGTAGTCCTCGGTGTCGAGGAAGGCGAAGGATTCGGCCTTTTCCGCATCGGTCAGCGGTTTGCCGTCCAGCAGGCGGCGTATCCACTGCTTGTGCCAGCCGGCGACCAGCGGGGCGCCGGCGCAGATGCGCCGGGCGGTGGCGTAGGCTTCATCGACCACGTCGCTGTCGGCGACAACCCGTGTCAGCAGGCCTTTTTCATAGGCTTCCCGGGCGTGCATGATGCGCCCTTCGAGGAGGATTTCCTTGACCACGGTCGGCCCGAGCAGGCGGAGCAGACCTTCCATTTCGCCCGGATACATCGAGAACCCCAAGCGGTTGATCGGCGCCCCGAAGCGGGCGCTTTCACCGGCGATCCGGAAGTCGCAGACGCCGGCGATTTCCAGTCCGCCGCCGATACAGGCGCCGTTGATCAGCGCCACGGTCGGATGTGGGCAATCGGCAATGGCGTTGAGGGCCTTGGCGACCTCGCCGTGATAGTCGATGGCCTGTTCCAGGGTGGCGCGGCCGGTCACGAATTCCTCAAGGTCGCCGCCAGCGGCAAAAGCCTGATCGCCGGCGCCGCGCAGAACGATGCAGCGGATTTCGGGGTCGGCGCTGAGGCGTGAGACTTGCTCGGATAGCTGCTGCCACATGGCCCGATTGATGGCGTTCAGCTTGTCGGGATTGTTCAAAGTCAGGGTCGCGATTTCGCCCTGAACGTCGAGGTCGATCTTACTCATGTGCTTGCTTTCTTTCGGTTTAATTCGAAATAAGGGGGCAAGGTTATGCCTGTTACAGTCTTCTATAAGATATAATTATTGATGCAGTTTGTACTAATTATTAATAAGGGAGATAACGATGAGCAGCGCTATGTATGAGCGGATGCGGGCAAATCCGAAATTCCAGGACTTGGTTGCACGTCGGGGGAGGTTTGCGTGGACCCTGGCCTTCATTGTCCTGGCCATGTTCTATGGTTTCGTGATGGTTGTTGCCTTCAATCCGTTGTCCTTGGGGCAGCCGATTGCCGAAGGATCGAAGGTGACGGTGGGGGTTGCCGTCGAGCTTTTCATGTTCATTTTCTTCTGGGTGCTGACTGCAGTTTACGTCAAGCGCGCCAATAGCGAATTCGACGCCTTGACGCAGGAAATCGTCAAGGAAGCCTGGAAGGAGAACAAATAATGTTGCGTCAACTGATTACCGCGCTCAGCCTGCTCTGCCTGAGCACCCTGGCGCTGGCAGCCGATGCGGTTGCCCAGACTGAAAAGCAGGCGACCAACTGGCACGCCATCATCATGTTCTGCATCTTCGTCGCCATGACGATGGGCATTACCTACTGGGCGGCTTCGCGCACCAAGTCGACGTCCGACTTCTACACCGCCGGCGGCGGCATCACGGGCTTTCAGAACGGCCTGGCCATTGCCGGCGACTACATGTCGGCAGCCACCCTGCTCGGCCTGACCGCGATGGTCTACACCCAGGGTTACGACGGCTACATCTATATGCTGTGCTTCTTCGCCGGCTGGCCGGTCATCCTGTTCCTGATGGCCGAACGCCTGCGCAACCTGGGCAAGTTCACCTTCTCCGACATCACCGCCTATCGCCTCGACCAGGGCAAGGTACGCACGATGGCCGCGATTTCCTCGCTGACCGTCGTCTGCTTCTACCTGATCGCCCAGATGGTCGGTGCCGGCCAGTTGATCAAGCTGCTCTTCGGCCTGGAGTACAACACCGCGATCTTCGCCGTCGGTATCCTGATGATGGTCTACGTCACTTTTGGCGGCATGGTCGCCACAACCTGGGTGCAGATCATCAAGGCCTGCATGCTACTCTCGGGCGGCACGCTGGTCATGTTCCTGGCGATGAGTGAGTTCGGTTTCTCCTTCACCAATCTGCTGGAAAAGGCGACCGCTGTCCACAAGCTGGGCGACAAGCTGATGTATCCGGGCGCCCTGCTCAAGGATCCGGTGACCGCGATTTCGCTGGGCCTCGGCTTGATGTTCGGTACGGCTGGCCTGCCGCACATCCTGATGCGCTTCTTCACCGTGACCGATGCCAAGGAAGCCCGCAAGTCGGTGCTCTATGCCTCCGGTTTCGTGGCCTACTTCTTCAACGTCATCTTCCTGATGGGCCTCGCCGGCATCCTGATCGTCGGCCAGAACCCCGAGTTCTTCGAAGGTGGTACGGTCGGTGGCAAGCTGATCGGCGGCGGCAACATGGTCGCCATGCACCTGGCCAAGGCCGTCGGCGGCAACATGCTCCTCGGCTTCCTGGCTGCCGTCGCCTTCGCCACCATCCTGGCGGTGGTTTCCGGCCTGGCGCTGGCCGGTGCCTCGGCGATCTCGCATGACATCTACGCCCGCGTCATCATGAAGGGCCAGGCTTCGGAAGCGACCGAAATCCGCGTTTCCAAGATCGCCACCATCTGCCTCGGCGCCGTTGCCATCGTGCTCGGCATCCTGTTCGAGAAGCAGAACATCGCCTTCATGGTCGGCTTGGCCTTCGGCGTGGCCGCTGCCGCCAACTTCCCGGTGCTCATCCTGTCGATGTACTGGAAGGGCCTGACGACGCGTGGCGCGCTGTTCGGCGGCTACGGCGGTCTGGTTTCCGCCGTGCTGTTCGTACTCTTCTCGAAGTCGGTATGGGTCGACGTGCTGGGCAACCAGGCCGCGCTGTTCCCCTATACGCAGCCGGCACTGTTCGCGATGCCGATTGCCTTCTTGCTCGCCTTCTTCTTCTCGAAGACTGACTCCAGCGTCCGGGCTGGGCAGGAAATTGAGGCTTTCGACGACCAGTACGTCCGTGCGCAGACTGGTTTTGGCGCGGCCTCCGCCAGTAACCACTAAGTTATTCAGGCTTTGTCAAAACCCCGGCAGCGCAGGCTGCCGGGGTTTTTTTCGTCCGCGTCCTGCTGTTATATGGAAAATTTACGATCTATAGTAAATTCGTAAGAATCGGAGGGGCGACATGAAGAGAGCCATTCAACCCAGCAGCATCGAACGCAAGATGCGGGAAGACGATTTCATCGTTTCCAAAACCAACTCGAAGGGCATCATTACCTACGGAAATCCGATATTCATCGAGTTTTCCGGGTATTCCGAAGAAGAATTGCTCGGTTCGCAGCACAACATCATCCGTCATCCCGACATGCCCCGTGCGGCCTTCAAGCTGGCCTGGGACACCATACAGTCCGGCAAGGAGTTCTTCGCCTACGTCAAGAACATGTCCAAGGATGGTGGTTTCTACTGGGTGTTTACCCACATCACGCCGGATTTCGACGCTAATGGAAACATTGTGGGCTATACCTCGGTGCGTCGCTGTCCGTCAGCCGAGGCCGTTGCCAAGATCGAGCCGCTCTATCGGACCATGCTGGCCGCGGAAAAGGCGGCCGGATCGCGCTCGGCCATCGAGGCCGGTACTGCAGTCTTGGTAGACATCATGAAACAGAGCGGAATGAGCTATGAAGAACTGGTTTTCTCCCTTTAAGCGCAAGCTATTGGTGGCTTTCCTTCTGGTACTGACTGGAGGGCTGGCTTTTGTGTCGGCATGGGCGGCCCTCGGGGGCGTGGTCGCCGCGTTGCTGTTCTTGCTGTTGCCGGGCTCGGAGTCGCGGTCGGATCTCGCCAAGGTCGACGATTTATTGCGCAAGGTTGGAGGCGGCCAACTGGTTGCACGCTTGCCCCATACCCTTGGCGATCCGATGCTGGAAGCGATTCGGGTCAACCTGAACTCCGTGCTCGATCAAACCGAGACGGCATTTCGCGAGATTCTGGGCGCAATGCAGGCATCGTCAAGCGGAAATACGGCACGCCGACTGCAGTTGCCTGGGTTGCACGGCACGTTTCGCAGTGTTCTCGAGCAGATGCAGAGCCTGCTTGATCACCTAGAGGCCGCGCAGGAGTCAATCGCCCGCGAAGCCTTGTTGTCGCGAATTTTTTTGCGCTCGGAGCGCGGCTTGTCATTGGCAATCGAACACGTGGAACATGCCTTGCGCGAGGTAGGTGGAAATTCGCGTACCTCGCGAACCCTGGCGGCCAGTTTCGGGGAGTCGGCCAGTGGCATGTCGGCAGCCGCCCAGCGAATGTCGGAAGCCTTGGGTGGGGCGCAGAAAGCGGCGGAAGGGAGCGTCGGGGCACTCGATGACCTGAATGCAAAAACAGCCGATATCCAATTGTTGACGACCCGGATCGACGGCGTTGCCAAGCAGACCAATCTGTTGGCGCTGAATGCAGCCATCGAAGCGGCGCGGGCCGGTGAGGCAGGAAGAGGTTTTGCGGTGGTTGCCGATGAGGTGCGCAAGCTGGCGGATCAGGCGCAGCATTCCGCAGAGGAGATTTCGGCGGCCATTGCGGCAATCATGCTTTCGATGCAATCGGCCACGACGCAAATTGGCGTACTAACGGATTCGGTTTCCGAGGCGCGGCAGACGGCGTTCGAATTCAGCAGCGAACTGGCCAGTTCGGCGTCATCCGCCAACCAGGTTTGCGATTTGGTAACGACAATCGAGGCGGGCGCCAGTGCCATGGAGTCTTCCATGGGGCTGGTGGCAACGGCCCAGAGAGCCAGGGCGGATGCTGCGTCGATCCTGCACGGTCAGGAGGTAAACATCACTTCGCTGTCGGTGATGGAGCAGGAGGCCGTCAAGATCGCCCGCTCGCGTCGCTGGGTCAAGGGCAGTCACGATCGTGAGGCGCTGGTGGCAATCTACGACCGGTTGTTTGCCGGAATCGAAAGCCGGATGTGTTGATCTACACGCTGTTGTCAGGCAGCTTTCGGTGTCTTCGCATCCATCTTTGCCAATGCTTCGCGACCGGACAGCAGGTGATCGTGCATCAGCTTCTCCGCCTTGGGGGCGTCGCAGGCCGCCAAGGCTGCCATGATCAGGCGATGTTCGTCGAGCGACTGCTGCAGGCGCCCCTCGAGCGAGAGCGAGTGGAGGCGGGATAGCTTCAATACCTTGCGCAGGTCCTGGATGACCGACAGCAGCCAACGATTTCCGGACAATTCCTGGATGCGCTTGTGGAATTCCTGGTTGGCCTCGAAAAAAGCATCTATACGGCCGTCACGGGCTGCGCTTTCAAGGCGGGCGTGGATATCCTGTAACGCCACGATGTCACCCGATTTTGCGTTGCGGACCGCTTCGGCTGCACAACGTCCTTCAAGCATCGCCATGAGGGGGAAGATATCGTCCAAATCCTGTCGGGAAATTTCGGTGACGTAGCAGCCGCGGCGGGGGCGAAGCTCAACGAGACCTTCCGAAGCGAGGACCTTCAATGCTTCACGCAACGGTGTTCGCGAAATGCCGTACTGTTCGGCCAGTTTTTGCTCGTCAATCCAGGTACCCGGTGTCAGTTCGTGGGCGAAAATCCGCTGACGGAGACGTTCAGCGACTTCCTGGTACAGTGCGGTGGGTGCGATGCGGGTCATTGTGATGTGGTCTCGGTGGACAATTCGGTACTTTGCCGACTTGATTTCATAATTATGGATACAGTATTATGTAGGGCTTGGTATGTCAAGCTTGGCCCAAAAGCGTAGAATTTTGAATTCTGCATGATCGGCCGAAAAAAATCGACTCGACGAGGGGTGTTTCATGTCCGAAAAGTTCTTTGATTCCAATAACCTGGACGTTTGGGAAAAGGCTGCAGCGAAGCAATCGCCCGGCGGTGACGTCAACAATCTGGTCTGGAATACGCCGGAAGGCTTGGCCGTCAAGGCGCTCTATACGAAGAAAGACACCGAGAACCTCGAATTCGCCGATACCTTGCCGGGTGTCGCCCCCTTCCTCCGTGGTCCGCAACCGACCATGTACGCCGTCAAGCCGTGGACCATCCGGCAGTACGCCGGCTTCTCCACCGCCGAGGCGTCCAACGCCTTCTACCGTAAGGCGCTGGCCGCCGGTGGGCAGGGGGTTTCGGTCGCCTTCGACCTGGCAACGCACCGTGGCTACGATTCCGATAACGCCCGCGTTACTGGCGACGTCGGCAAGGCCGGCGTGGCGATCGACTCCGTGGAAGACATGAAAATCCTGTTCGATGGCATCCCGCTCGACAAGATTTCCGTCTCGATGACCATGAACGGCGCCGTGCTGCCGATCCTGGCCGGCTACATCGTTGCTGCCGAGGAACAGGGGGTGAAGCAGGAGCAGTTGTCTGGCACGATCCAGAATGACATCCTCAAGGAATTCATGGTGCGGAACACCTACATCTATCCGCCCAAGCCGTCGATGAAGATCATTGCCGACATCTTCAGCTACACGGCGCAGAACATGCCGAAGTTCAACTCGATCTCGATTTCGGGTTACCACATCCAGGAAGCCGGGGCCAACCAGGCCATCGAGCTGGCCTTCACGCTGGCCGACGGCATGGAATATGTGCGTACCGGTATCGCTTCCGGCATGGACGTCGATACCTTCGCTGGCCGCCTGTCCTTCTTCTGGGCGGTGGGCATGAACTTCTACCTCGAAATCGCCAAGATGCGCGCTGCGCGCCTGCTCTGGCACCGCATCATGTCCGGCTTCAATGCCAAGAGCCCGAAGTCGATGATGCTGCGCACGCACAGCCAGACCTCCGGCTGGTCGCTGACCGAGCAGGACCCGTACAACAACGTCGTGCGCACCACCATCGAGGCGATGGCCGCGGTCTTCGGCGGTACCCAGTCGCTGCACACCAATGCGCTGGACGAAGCCATCGCGCTGCCGACCGAGTTCTCGGCTCGTATCGCCCGCAACACCCAGCTGATCATCCAGGAAGAAACCCACATCACCAACGTGATCGACCCGTGGGCCGGTTCCTACATGATGGAAAAGCTGACCCAGGACATGGCCGACAAGGCCTGGGGCATCATCCAGGAAATCGAAGCCATGGGCGGCATGACCAAGGCCGTCGAATCCGGCTGGGCCAAGATGCAGGTCGAAACCTGCGCGGCCGACAAGCAGGCCCGCATCGACTCGGGCAAGGACGTCATCGTCGGCGTCAACAAATACAAGCTGGCCAAGGAAGACGCGATCGACATCCTCGATATCGACAACCACGCCGTGCGCGAAGCGCAGGTGGCCCGCCTCAAGCAGATTCGCGCCACGCGCGACAGCGCAGCCGTCAATGCGGCGCTTGACGCGCTGACCAAGGCCGCCGAGACCGGCGAAGGCAACCTGCTCGACCTGACCGTCAAGGCCATTCGCCTGCGCGCCACGGTCGGCGAAGTGTCCGACGCGCTGGAAAAGGTCTTCGGCCGCTTCCGCGCCAACAACCAGACCATTTCGGGGGTTTACGGAGGCGTCGTGGAAGGTCAGGAAAGTTGGGAGCAGATCAAGGCCGATGTCGCCAAGTTCGCCGAAGAAGAAGGCCGTCGCCCGCGCATCATGATCGCCAAGCTCGGCCAGGACGGCCATGACCGTGGCGCCAAGGTGGTGGCCACGGCCTACGCCGACCTCGGCTTCGACATCGACATGGGTCCGCTCTTCCAGACTCCGGAAGAGGCCGCTCGCCAGGCCATCGAAAACGACGTGCATGCCATCGGTTGCTCGTCGCTTGCCGCCGGCCACAAGACCTTGGTGCCGCAGATCATCCAGTCGCTGAAGGCGCAGGGCGCCGACGACATCATCGTCTTCGCTGGTGGCGTGATTCCGGCGCAGGATTACGATGCCCTCTACGCGGCTGGCGCCAAAGCCATCTTCGGCCCGGGCACCCGCATCGAGGATTCGGCCAAGCGCGTGCTGGAAGAAATCCGCAAGGCCCGCGCCTAAGCCCGGATGAAACTGGACGAAGCGCCGGTGCGTGCCAATCTCCTGTCTGCTGCCGACCAGTCGCTGGTCGACGGCGTGCTGGCGGGTCAGCGTCGCTCGCTGGCCAAGGCCATCACGCTGATCGAATCGACCCGTGCCGATCACCAGCAGCGGGCGCAGCAGGTATTGACCGCGTTGTTGCCAAAAACCGGCAACGCCATCCGCATCGGCATTTCGGGCGTGCCGGGGGCGGGAAAATCCACCTTTATCGAGGCGCTCGGGGTCTGGTTGATCGAGCAGGGTAAGAAACTGGCGGTGCTGGCCATCGATCCCTCGTCGTCGGTCACCGGCGGTTCCATCCTCGGCGACAAGACGCGCATGGAATTGTTGAGCCAGCGCGAGGAAGCCTTCATCCGTCCCAGCCCGTCGGCCGGTTCGCTCGGCGGCGTCGCCGAAAAGACGCGCGAAGCCATGCTGCTCTGCGAAGCGGCCGGCTACGATGTGATCATCATCGAGACAGTCGGCGTCGGCCAGTCGGAAACGACGGTCGCCGGTATGGTCGACATGTTCTGTCTGCTGCAACTGCCGAATGCCGGCGACGATCTGCAAGCCATCAAGAAGGGCATTGTCGAGATCGCCGACCTGGTGGTCATCAACAAGGCCGACATCGACAAGCAGGCGACGGCCGTCGTTCGCGCCCAGTGGCGCAATGCGCTGCACATGCTGCGGCCGGCCTCGCCGAACTGGGCGCCGCCGGTCATCGCGCTGTCTGCCCTGCACAAGGAAGGTATCGTCGATTTCTGGGAGCAGGTCGAGAAATACCAGAGTGCGCTGAAACCGACCGGCGAGTTCGCCGCCAAGCGTCAGCATCAGGCGCTGAGCTGGATGTGGCAATTGATCGACTCCGGCCTGCGCCAGCATTTCCGTCATCACCCGCGCGTGCAGGAAAACCTGCCCGCTTTCACCCGATCCGTCGAGGAGGGCCATACGACCCCGGCTGCCGCCGCGTATGCGCTGCTCGACTACCTGAAACACTAATTAGTCGTAACTCAGAGGGAGTTTTTTATGCACGACATCATCCGCCAGCTGGAAAAAAAGCGTGAACTGGCCCGCCTCGGCGGTGGCCAGAAGCGTATCGACAGCCAGCACAAGAAGGGCAAGCTGACGGCCCGCGAACGCCTCGAGCTGCTGCTCGATCCGGGTTCTTTCGAAGAATGGGACATGTTCAAGGAGCACCGCTGTGTCGACTTCGGCATGGATCAGGCTGAAAAGACTCCGGGCGACGGCGTCGTGATCGGCTACGGCACCATCAATGGCCGTCTGGTCTTCGTTTTCTCGCAGGACTTCACGGTGTTCGGCGGCTCGCTGTCGGAAACCCATGCCGAGAAGATCTGCAAGGTCATGGACCAGGCGATGAAGGTCGGTGCCCCGGTGATCGGCCTGAACGATTCGGGTGGTGCGCGTATCCAGGAAGGTGTTGCCTCCCTGGGCGGCTATGCCGACGTGTTCCAGCGCAACGTCATGGCCTCCGGTGTCGTGCCGCAGATTTCCATGATCATGGGCCCCTGTGCCGGCGGCGCCGTGTATAGCCCGTCGATGACCGACTTCATCTTCATGGTCAAGGATTCGTCCTACATGTTCGTGACCGGTCCGGAAGTCGTCAAGACCGTGACCCACGAAGACGTGACCGCCGAGGAACTGGGCGGTGCCGTGACCCACACCAGCAAGTCCGGTGTGGCCGACCTGGCTTTCGAGAACGACGTCGAAGCGCTGTCCATGCTGCGCCGCTTCATGAACTTCGTGCCGGCCAACAACCGCGAGAAGCCGCCGGTCACCCCGACCAACGATCCGGCCGACCGCATGGATCATTCGCTGGATACGCTGGTGCCGGATAACGCCAACAAGCCGTACGACATGAAGGAACTGATCATCAAGGTGGTCGATGACAGCGATTTCTTCGAGCTGCAGCCGGATTACGCCAAGAACATCATCATCGGTTTCGGCCGCATCGACGGCCACCCGGTCGGCATCGTCGCCAACCAGCCGCTGGTGCTGGCCGGCTGCCTGGACATCAAGTCCTCGATCAAGGCGGCCCGTTTCGTCCGCTTCTGCGACGCCTTCAACATTCCGGTCGTTACCTTTGTCGATGTGCCGGGATTCATGCCGGGGACCGCGCAGGAATACGGCGGCATCATCAAGCACGGCGCCAAGCTGCTCTACGCCTACGCCGAATGCACCGTGCCGAAGGTCACCGTGATTACCCGCAAGGCCTACGGTGGTGCCTACGACGTGATGTCGTCCAAGCACCTGCGCGGCGACGTTAACCTGGCCTGGCCGTCGGCCGAAATCGCCGTCATGGGCCCGAAGGGTGCTGTCGAAATCATCTTCCGCGAGGAAAAGAACGATCCGGAAAAGCTGGCCCAGCGCGAAGCCGAGTACAAGGAAAAGTTCGCCAACCCGTTCGTCGCCGGCGCTCGTGGCTTCATCGACGACGTCATCATGCCGCACGCTACCCGCAAGCGGATCGCTCGCTCGCTGGCCATGCTGCGCGACAAGAAACTCGACAATCCGTGGCGCAAGCACGGCAACATTCCTCTGTAAGCGTCAGGGAGAAAAAGGAAAATGTTCACCAAGATTCTGATCGCAAACCGCGGCGAAATCGCCTGTCGCGTCATCAAGACCGCCCGCAAGATGGGTATCAAGACGGTTGCCGTCTATTCGGAAGCCGACAAGGATGCGCTGCACGTCGACCTGGCTGACGAAGCCGTCTGTATCGGCCCGGCCGCCTCGAAAGAGTCCTACCTGGTCATGGACAAGATCATCGCTGCCTGCAAGCAGACCGGTGCTCAGGCTGTCCACCCGGGTTACGGCTTCCTGTCCGAGAACGCCACCTTCTCCCGTCGTCTGGAAGAGGAAGGCATCAAGTTCATCGGTCCGAAGCACTACTCCGTCGCCAAGATGGGCGACAAGATCGAGTCCAAGAAGCTGGCCATCGAAGCCAAGGTCAATACCATTCCGGGTTACAACGACGCCATCGCCGGTCCGGACGAGGCGGTGAAGATCGCCCAGAAGATCGGCTACCCGGTGATGATCAAGGCATCCGCCGGCGGCGGCGGCAAGGGCCTGCGCGTGGCCTACAACGATGCCGAGGCGCATGAGGGCTTCTCGTCCTGCGTCAACGAAGCCCGCAACTCCTTCGGTGACGATCGCGTCTTCATTGAAAAGTACGTGCTCGAGCCGCGTCACATCGAAATCCAGGTGCTGGGCGATTCGCATGGCAACTACGTGTACCTGAACGAGCGCGACTGCTCGATCCAGCGTCGTCACCAGAAGGTCATCGAAGAGGCGCCGAGCCCCTTCGTCGATCCCGAGATGCGCAAGGCGATGGGCGAACAGGCCGTGGCGCTGGCCCGTGCCGTGAATTACGAATCGGCCGGCACGGTCGAGTTCGTCGTGTCTGGTGCGACCAAGGAGTTCTACTTCCTGGAAATGAACACACGTCTGCAGGTCGAGCACCCGGTCACCGAATTGATCACCGGCCTCGATCTCGTCGAGCAGATGATCCGCGTCGCCTACGGCGAAAAGCTGCCGCTGACCCAGGCTGATGTGACGATCAACGGCTGGTCGATGGAGTGCCGGATCAACGCCGAAGACCCGTTCCGCGGCTTCCTGCCGTCCACCGGCCGTCTGGTTAAGTTCCAGCCGCCGAAGGAAACCAGCGACGCCAACGGCACGACGCGCGTCGATACCGGTGTTTACGACGGTGGCGAAATTTCGATGTTCTATGACTCGATGATCGCCAAGCTGATCGTGCACGGCAAGGACCGCGCCACCGCCATCGCCCGCATGCGCGACGCGCTGAATGCCTTCGTCATCCGCGGTATTTCGTCGAATATCCCGTTCCAGGCCGCGTTGATGCAGCACCCGGTTTTCCATTCGGGCATTTTCGACACTGGCTTCATTCCCAAGCACTACCCGACGGGCTTCGATGCCTCGATGGTGCCGCATGATGATCCGGCGCTGCTGGTCTCCGTCGCCGCCTATGTCTATCGTGCCTACACCGACCGCTCGGCTTCGATTACCGGCCAGATGCAGGGCCATGAGCGTATCGTGGGCGACCAGTGGATGGTGGTTCGTCTCAATGGCGACAAGAAGGAGAATCACCCGGTGACGGCACGTCCGGTTCCGGGTGGCTACCATGTCGAGTACGACGGCAAGTCCTACGAACTGCTGTCCGACTGGAAACTGGGCGAATCGCTGTTCAACGGCACCTGCAACGGGGTTCCGTTCACCCTGCAGGTCGAGCGGCACAAGACCAAGTACAGCCTGTTCCACTGGGGTAATCGTGCCGACTTCATGATCATGAGCGCCCGTGCAGCCGAACTGCTGGCCCTGATGCCCGAGAAGCCGGCACCCGACCTCTCCAAGTTCCTGCTGTCACCGATGCCGGGCCTGCTGCGCGAAGTCGCGGTCAAGGTCGGTCAGGAAGTGAAGGCTGGCGAGAAGCTGGCCGTCATCGAAGCCATGAAGATGGAAAACATCCTCAAGGCGGAGCAGGACTGCAAGGTGAAGAAGATTTCCGCTGCCGTCGGCGAAAGCCTGTCGGTGGATCAGGTCATCATCGAGTTCGAGTGATCGTCCGGTCCGGGCCGCTGCCCGCGGCCAGGGTTTCACCGCGCAAGCCCGCCAACCGGCGGGCTTTTTATTGCCAATTGACTGCGTAGCGAACGAAGTCGATACCGCGTTCCAGTACCTCGGTGGGGAGCAGGCGGCTTGGCGGCGTTCCGGCGGTACTCTGAAAACCGAGTCCGATATTCAGGCGTACGGCTGCGTTGGCGGGAACCAGCAAGGAGTAGCACTCGCCATCGTGCATCAGGAAGGCCGGTGTCAGTGCCTGGGTTCGTTCCTGGGCGCTCGAACGGACGAGTCTGCCGGCTTCGATCGGTTCGGGAAACCAGCTCAGCTCGGCACTCAGCGCTCCGCTGGACAGGGCCTGAAGCGCGTAAAGGACACCGAGGCAGGGTTTTTCGGCGCGTACTGCGGCAACGAGGCACGGTGCCAGGCGACGTCCGCCTTCGACGTCCTGGGCGCGAACCGCCTTGCCGTCCACCAAGGTCCATTTTTCGCTCGGTACATTCAGCTTCTTGACGGTGGTAGGCAGTGTCGATGCTCGATCAAAGCCAAACATGGCCACGCGCTGATGGGCCAGGTTGGCACCGCCGCTCTCCAGCGAGCCGCTGGGTTTGAGGGATTCTCCGGTCAGGATGGAGAAGGCATTTTCAGGGCCGAAAGCCAGTTCGATTTCGCCGATTTCCGTTGATGCTGTCCTGATGGTGCTTTCGAGGCTGGATTCGAGTTCGTGGAGCAGCCGTATGCAGGCGCTCCCCGACAATTCACGTCCCAGTTTCAGCGATTCCGGGCTCTCACCGGCTTTGAGCGCGACAATGCGTTGCGCGATCTTTCGCTCGACCTTGCGTACCTCCATCCAGCGTGGCACGCCTTCTGGAAGCGGGCCGCCAAATAACGATGCCAGGTCGACCGAATGTGCCTTCGGGTCGTCATCGGGCGTCCGTTGAAAAACCACCAGTTCGCGCCATCGGCTGATGGCGCGGTTGGCAACGATGAGTTGAGCCGCTGACAGGCGATAGGGGTCGATCAGGCGTAGCATGAAGGCCCAGGCCAGGTGTCCGCCAATATGGGATTCGCCGAGGTGGCGAAAATCGGGATCGGGCAGCGGGTGGAGCAGAACACCGCTGCTTTCAGCTTGGTCGAGGACGGCGAACAGCAGGCGGTCAATCAGTTGCGGGCATTGGCGCGCCGCCTGGAAATAACAGTATTGCGCCATCCTGAAGGCGCAGGCGGCGCGGAGCAGTGGCAGGCACTTGCCGTTCGGAGGGAAGTGTGGGGCCAGGCGCAGATAGGCGATGCCGAGATTAAGCCACAATTTTTGCGCCAGTTCGAATGAGCGTTCGTCTTCAGAGGCCATCGGCAATGGTTTGCGGACAAAGCGCGCTTCGATGGTATCCTGCCCCGGGACGGCCGCCGAGCGGAGCAGATCGAGTAACTCGACAGCAAGTCCCGGGGCTAGAGTCGATGCTTCGATGGCATTGATCTGTTCACCGATGGCATTCAGTATGTGGCCTGGCTGGGCCCGGGGTTGATTGGCCAGCCAGGCCTTGGCGGAAGGCAGGTCATGAAAGGCTAGCTTGAGGTCGGCGCGGGGCTCGGGCAGCTTGAACCAGGTCATGGATATTCTCCGGAAAGCGGAAAAATGAGCGGATTTGAACATTATGATCGCGAATTGCGCGATCTGGACAATGAGATTCGGCGCTACGCCGCGCTATGTCATGTGGATTTGAGCAAGCACCATGAAATCGAGGCTTGCCTCAAGCAGCATCACGATGACTGGGCCGCGGATAAGGCGCGGGAAAGCCTGCAAGGCCTTCTGATCCTGCGCATCAAGCTGGAAACCGAAATGATCGAGCTGGGGTTCTCACCCCCGCCGCTGGTTCAAACGCCCGGAATCAGCTCGCAAGAGGAAGCTTGACCGTCATGGCAAGCGTCGGGCAGGGCGCGACGCAGGCGCCGCAGCCAGTGCATCTTTCGCTGGCGATCTCGGGGAGCGGGCTACCACCCAGTCGTGGCGGGAAGCGAATGGCACGTGCATCGCAGAAGTCGCCGCAGACCCGGCATTCGACACCCTGCCTCGGCAGACAGTCCTCGCCGACAATGGCCTTATAAGGCCAGGCCGGCTGATCTTCGGTCCGATGCAGGGCCTTGGGCTGGCAGGCAGCGACGCAATCGCCGCAGAAGGTGCATTCGCCTTCGCGGAAGTCGACGGTTGGATAACCGCCGTCGCCGGCAATCAGGATGTGCGTCGGGCAAGCCGCGACGCAGTCGTTGCATCGGGTGCAGGCATCGATGAAATCACCCTCGGCCAAAGCCCAGGGCGGACGCAGTTCGGATTTTGGGCGCGGCCGGCCGCGGAAAAAGGCCCGGCGGGACAGATCGACCACGCCCGTGGCCTCCTTACTTGCCGGCTTTCATCTTGTCGATGCCGCTACGCAGCATCTGGTCGATGTCGGAGCCCGGTTCGACTTGCGGCAACAAGGCTTCCCAGTAAGCAATGCCTTGCTTGTTGTCGCCCCGCTCCATGGCCGCGGCACCCGCCAGGAATAGGCTGTGCGCGTGCTTGGGGTCAAGCTTGAGTGCCTTTTCGACCAACTGGGTCGGCTTGCCTTTGAGCCCCTTGCCTGCCGCCATGGCGATGGTTTCGGCGTAGGCAGCCAGCAGGTCGGGCTCCTCGTTCACCACGGCTTCGGCTTTGCCGAAGGCTTCCACGGCTTCAGTGTAGCGGCCCATGGACTTGTACGAGCGGGCCAGCATCAGCCAACCCTTCGGATCGTCCGGATTGGCCTTCAGTCGCTCAGCCAGCTTGGCGACCATGCCTTCGATCTGTTCCTGCGTCATTTGCGGCTTGGGCGCGGTCTGTTCGGGGTCGAGGGCTTGCGGGTTTCCGAGGATGGAATAGCCGGTCAGACCCAGGATGGGCAGCAGCAGGAGAAGGGCAATGGCGGTCTTGCGACTGGGGGCATGCGAGGCCGTGGCGCTTTCGCTGGCGGCGGGCTCGACTTCGTCGAGCAAGCGGCGCTGCAGCTCTTGCCGGGCCTGCTCGAAATCACTGTCGGCCAGCGAGCCTTCGGTTTTCTCGCGCTCCAGTTCAGCAAGTTGGTCACGGAAGATGGCGAGGTTGGCGGTCTTGCGATCGGCCCCGGATTTGGGGGCGCGCAGGCCAAGCCACAGCGGCGGCAAAATGAAGGCGGCAACCACCACAATGAGCAGGGTGGCAAACAGGGCGAACTGTGTCATTTGTTGTCGAGTTCCTTGAGCAGCGCGTCGGCGCGGCTGGCTTCATCGGCTGAGAGCGGCTTGTCTTCGGCAGCGACGCGTGCGGCGCGCCGGCGCTGGTAGGCGATCAGGGCGGACAGGCCGAAAATGAGCAGAGCAATCGGGCCGACCCAGAGGAGCAGGGTGTTGCCCTGCACCGGCGGGCGATAGAGGACAAAGTCGCCGTAGCGGGCAACCATGAAGTCGATGATTTCCTTGTCGCTCTTGCCTTCCTTGATCATGCCGCGAATCTCGCGGCGCAAATCCTGGGCTAGCTCGGCGTTCGAATCGGCGATGTTCTGGTTCTGGCAGACCAGGCAGCGCAATTCCTCAGACAGTTTGGTCAGGCGCTTTTCCGCCACCGGGTCGGCAGCTAGGGCGGCTTCCGTGGCGCTGGAGGCAAGCGCCGGCGTGGCGTTCAAGTACAGACCGAAGGCCAGGATGGCAGCCAGTTTGGCGAATAGGCGCTTCATTTGTTCAACTCGGCGAGCAGCGGCATGATCTTCTTGGCCAGAATTTCCGGCGTGATCGGACCGGTATGCTTCATGCGGATGAGACCGGTCTTGTCGATGACGTAGGTTTCCGGCACGCCATAGACGCCGTAATCGATGCCGACACGGCCATCGAGGTCCATCACCGTCAGCGTGTACGGATTGCCGTGCTGCGACAGCCACTGGTTGGCGCGTTGCCACGCCAGCTTCTTTTCCTCGTCGGCCGGCATCTTGCTCATGTCGAAACCGCCATCGCCGCGCACTTCCTTGTAATTCAGACCGATCAGCGGCACGTCGACCTTTTTCGAGAATTCGACGAGGATGGGGTGCTCGACGCGGCAGGAGACACACCACGATGCCCAGACGTTGAACAGCCAGACCTTGCCCTGCATGTCCTTGGGCGACAGGGTCTTTTCCGGCTCGGCGAGCTGGGACAGCGTGAAGGCGGGTGCCGGTTTGCCGACCAGCGGCGATGGCACGTCGCGCGGATTCAGGTTGAGTCCGACGGCGAGCAGGGCGACGAGGGCGGCAAAGCCGCCGAGAATCCAGTAATAACGGTTCATGCTTGTTGGGCTCCGGCAGAAACGGGGGCTGCGGCGCGAGCCCTGACGCGATAGCGACGGTCGAGCATGGCGATCAAGCCGCCGAGCGACATCAGAACGCAGCCGCCCCAGATCCAGTCGACAAAAGGTTTGTAATAGACGCGGACGGCCCACTCGCCTTCCGGCTTGTCGCGGTCGATCGGTTCGCCGAGCGAGACGTAGACGTCACGCAGGAAGCCGGCGTCAATCGAGGCTTCGGTCATCGGCATGGCCGACGAGTGATAGTTGCGTTTTTCCGGATTCATCTTGCGGACGAACTTGCCGTCCACCGCCAGATCGAAATCGCCCTGAGCGGCCACGTAATTCGGACCTTCGACGGCCTTCACGCCATTGAAGGTGAAGTGATAGCCAGCGACGTCGACCGATTGGCCGGGTGCCAACTTGATGTCCTTTTCGTCCTGATAGCTACCAACCATGGTGACGCCGACGACGAAGACGGCAATGCCGATGTGGGCGAGGTGCATGCCGACGAAAGTGCGTGGTTGGCTCAGTGCCGTGGCGACGAAACCGCGCCCGGCGCGCGTGTGGCGAACGCGTTCGACGAAATTGAGGATGGCGGTGGCGACGATCCAGGCGGCCAGCAACAGGCCGAGGGCGGTCATCGCATGCCACTGGCCGTAAAGGAGCGGCAGCACGATGGCGACGAGCGCGCCGACGACCAGCGCCCATTTGACGGCCTTGGCGATCTCGGGAATGGACGCTTCCTTCCAGCGGGCGAAGGGGCCGACCCCCATCAGGAACAGGATCGGGGTCATGACCGGTACGAAAACCGCGTTGAAATACGGCGGGCCGACCGAAATCTTGCCAACCCCGAGCGCGTCGATGAGCAGCGGATACAGCGTGCCGAGCAGCACCGTGGCGCAGGCGACGACGAGCAGCACATTGTTGGTGAGCAACAGCGATTCGCGCGAAACCAGCCCGAACCGCCCGCCGAGACCGACTTTGGGCGCACGGGCGGCGAACAGCGCGAGCGACGAGCCGATCACGGCCACCAGGAAGATCAGGATGAAGATGCCGCGGCGCGGATCGGTCGCGAAGGCGTGCACGGAGGTGAGTACGCCGGAGCGAACCAGGAAGGTGCCGAGCAGCGACAGCGAAAAGGCGGAGATGGCGAGCAGCACGGTCCAGTTCTTGAAGCTGCCGCGTTTCTCCGTGACAGCAAGCGAATGGATCAGCGCCGTACCGATCAGCCAGGGCATGAATGAGGCGTTTTCGACCGGATCCCAGAACCACCAGCCGCCCCAACCCAGTTCGTAATAGGCCCACCACGAGCCCATGGCGATGCCCAGGGTCAGGAAAATCCAGGCGGCCATGGTCCACGGGCGGGACCAGCGCGCCCAGGCGGCGTCAAGCTTGCCGGAGAGCAGCGCGGCAATGGCGAAAGCAAAGGCCACTGAGAAACCGACATAACCCATGTACAGCAAGGGCGGGTGAATGACCAGGCCGGGGTCCTGCAGCAGGGGGTTCAGGTCGCGCCCTTCGGCGGCCGCAGGCAGCAAGCGTTCGAACGGATTGGAGGTGAGCAGGATGAAGAGCAGGAAGCCGAAGCCGACCAGGCCCAAGGTGCCGAGGACGCGGGCAACCATGGCTTCCGGCAGCTGGCGCGACAGCATGGCGACCAGGAAGGCCCACCAGGTCAGCATCAGGATCCACAGCAGCAGCGAGCCTTCGTGGCCGCCCCAGACGCCGGCGATGCGGTATTGAATGGGGAGCAGCGAATTGGAGTGCTGGGCGACGTAGACCACCGAGAAATCGTTGGCGACGAAGGCCTGGGTCAGACAGGCAAAAGAAAAGGTGACCAGCAATGCCATGGCCGTGGCAGCCGGGCGGGCAACCGCGACCCAGGCCATGCGGTTGGTGTGGGCGCCGATCAACGGCAGGGTGCCGAGGATCAGGGCAACCAGTGCGGAAAGAATGAGGGCGAAATGGCCGAGTTCGGGGATCATTCAGTAGCTCGCTTTCGGCTGGCCGAGCGATGACGGCGAAACATGCTTGTTCGCCGCCTTCTGGGCGTCGTCGACCGCCTTGGCGGCTTCTGGCGGCATGTAGTTCTCGTCGTGCTTGGCGAGCACTTCGCTGGCGCTGAAGGTGCCGGCATCGGTCATCTTGCCCTGGGCAACGACGCCTTTGCCTTCCTTGAACAGGTCCGGCAGGATGCCCTTGTAATTGACCGTGATGTCCTTGGCGGTATCGGTGACGATGAAGCGAACGGTCACGCCGTCGGCCTCGCGGGCCACGCTGCCCTCCTTGACCAGTCCGCCGATGCGGAAGGGCTTGCCGACGGGCGCTTTGCCGGCGGCGACGTCGGTTGGCGAGATGTACAGGGCGATGTTGCTGTTCAGCGCGTTGAGGACCAGGGCGGCGATGATGCCGAGAATGGCTAGGGCGCCGCCGATGAGGGCGAGTTTCTTGTGGCGGGTCTTCATTCAGTGCTTCTGCTTTCTGCGCGAATCTGGCGCTTCAGACGGGATTTGGTGGCCTTTTGATTGCGGGCGACGACGATCG
>CAMKYP010000016.1 GCA_946477505.1 uncultured Dechloromonas sp.
GGCCCGCCTCAAGGCACCCCGCCCCTATGCGCTGGCCCTGGCCCACAAGCATCTGCCGGAAATGCAGGCCTATACGGGACTGACCGCGGCCCCGATCTTCCAGCCCATCGTCGGCCCGTTCTACAAAGGCCTGGCCGTGACCGCCTATATCCATCCACAGCAGTTCAGCCGCAAGGCGACGCCGACCGATGTGCAGAAGATCATTGCCGACTACTACGCCGGCGAGCGCTTCATCAACGTGCTGCCGGTCGATCTTGAAGCGACTACCGAAGGGGGTTTCTACAACGTCGAGGCCAACAACGATACCAACCGAGTCGACATCGCTGTCTTCGGCAACGACGAACGGATGATGCTCATCGCCCGCCTCGATAACCTCGGCAAGGGCGCTTCCGGTGCTGCGGTACAGGCCATGAACGTGCACCTGGGCGTCGAGGAAAGCCTCGGCCTGGTTTGAGCCGGTAGTTCCCAGACAAAAAAAGGGCGGCCAATTGGCCGCCCTTTGCTTTTCTCCGTCGCCTTATCGGCCGTTACCGAGTCCGTCGGCGTAATCGCGCGCATATTGCAGGCTGGCCTGCTCCAATACCTGGGCGATGCGTTCGCTGCTGGAGGCGACGTGCTGGGCCGACCTGCTCTCCCGGCGGTCAGCCCTCCCAAGTTCGGCGATGGCGCTTTCAAAGAATATCCATTGATTCCGGGCCAGGCCGATGGCCTCACGGCTCGCCTGCGAATTCTCGCGTGCCGCATCCAGTTCGCGCAAACCGCTGGCGAACTCCTTCCGCGCCTGCTCGATATCAACCGACACGCCCTGTGTGAGCTTGCCGTCGTAGGCCTGGAGGTAAAGACGCGCCAGGCGCTGCGATAGCATGTTGAGACGCGACGAAAGGTCGAGCAGTCGGCCGACCGGTGTTTCGCTCTCACCTTCGATCAACATGGCCAGTTTTCCGGCATGCGTCATCAGTTCATCGGCGAGCTGGCCGACTCGTTCGGCAGAAGCGGAATCCGGGGCCTTCTTGAGCGCCGTGCGCATTTCCTGCCATAGTCCTTCACTGCGCACATAAGTGCGCTGAATGCTGGATTTCCGGGCCTGGCGCGAGAGCCGAGCGAATTCGGCATCGACATCGCCGATGCCGGCATCGATCTGTTGCCTGGCCGCCCCTCCATTCAGCCCGATTCCGGATTGCCAATAGAGCTTGGCCAGCCGCTGCGACTGCATACGCACTCTGCCTGCACTCGCGATGTCCTGGGCAAGCGTGGCAGCATCGCTCTGTTTGACCGAGGAAACGGGCTGGGCAAGGGCATGGGAGGCAGGCGCGACGATGAGCAGCGACGACGAAAGTAAAACGGCACCGCTAAAACGGATGAGACCAAACAAGGGCATGTCGAAACACGGTGATGATGAGAGGGATTCGCATTGGACCACCCCAATGTTTCAGCGCTTTGACATGCAAGCGGCATCCCCTATCATGGAACACCCAGCAAGGAACCATCAGGACGCCACGATGCCCGCCAAATCAACCAAATTCCGCCTTGGTGCCTGCATTGCCGCAGCCCTGATGCTATTCGGGACAAACGCATCCGCTCAATCGATACTGATCGACAGCCGCAGCGCAACCTACGGCGATCCGTGGCCGGCCAGCAGCAAAGGCCCCACCGCCACCATCCTCAACACCCGGACGCTGGTCACTTTCAACAGCCTGCCGACCGAGGGCGACTACGAGGTGATCGGCCGCATCGAAGTCTATTCGCGCTGGTTCGGCAGTACGCGCAAGGCGATGACCTTGCTCGGCGAAAAAGCACGCAGCATGGGCGCCAACGCGGTGGTCGAAACCGGCGTCTGGCTGGCCCCGGCCTTCCCGGCCACCGTGGCGCCGCACGGCACCGGCATCGCGGTGCGCATCAACGATCACCAGCTTCTCGAAAGACTGGCTGACTCCTCCAGCACATGGGAGTGAAAATGGCTTACGTCATCGGACACATCACCGTCAAAGACCCGGTCAAATGGGCCGAATACCGCGCCCAGGTACCGGCCACGCTGGCCCCCTGGCAGGCCGAACTGGTTTTTCGCGGCGAACGGCTGGCCGTGCTCGCCGGCGCGCATCGGCACACCGACACCGTGGTCATTCGCTTCCCCTCCCGAGAGGCAATCGACGGCTGGTACGACTCGCCGGCCTACCAGGCGTTGATTCCGCTGCGCCAGGAAGCGGCCGATCTCGATCTGGTCAGTTTCGCAGAAAGCTGAAGCTGACCCCGTCCCGCCGTCGGTTGATGGCATGATGTCGGCAACCCGCCTACGCGCAAGGAGCCAAGCCCATGCCCCAGCCACCTGAATCACGCCCGATCAGCCTCGCCCTGCAGGGTGGCGGTGCGCATGGCGCCTTCACCTGGGGCGTGCTCGATGCCCTGCTCGAAGACACCCGCTTCACTTTCGAGGGCGTCAGCGGCACCAGTGCCGGCGCCATGAACGCCCTGTGCCTGGCACACGGCCTGATGACCGGCGGCCGCGAAGGCGCCCGCGAAACGCTGCGCGCCTTCTGGAGCGGCATTGCCGACCTCGTGCCTTTGCCCACCCCGAGCGGCACGCCGGGGACCATTTCGCCGGCGCTCAAAATGATGCTGCAGTGGACCAACTACCTCAGTCCGGAGCAAATCAACCCCTTCGACCTGAATCCGCTGCGCGACCTGATCTCCTCCCGCTTCGATTTCGAACGCCTGCGCCGCGACAGCCCGGTCAAGCTGTTCATCGCCACCACCCACGCCAATTCCGGCAAGCTGCGCATGTTCGGCAACCGTGAGTTGTCAGCCGACGTGTTTCTCGCCTCGGCCTGCCTGCCCACCATCCACCGCACCATCGTGATCGACGGCGAACCCTACTGGGACGGTGGCTACAGCGCCAATCCGGCTGTCTTCCCGCTGTTCTACGACTGCCGCACGCCCGACATCCTGCTCGTCCTGCTCACCCCGCTGCGTTATGCCGAAACGCCGGAAAGCGCCGAGGACATCCGCACCCGGCTGCGCGAACTGTCCTTCAACGCGACCTTCCTGCGCGAAATGCGGATGTTTGCCCATTTGCACGAGCACATAACCATGCCCAAGCTGCCCGCCTGGCTGCTCGACAAACTGCCCATCGCCCGCTTCGAACGCCGGCTGGCCGGACTGCGCTTCCATGCCATCAGCGCCGAGCACGTTCTGGGCGAAATGCCTTCGGACAGCAAGTTAGCCGTCAGCCATGCCTTTTTCGAAGACCTGTTCGCCGTCGGCCGCGCCCATGCCCGGCGCTGGCTGGAACAGCACGGACCGCAAGTCGGCAAGCAGCCCAGCCTCGACCTGGCCAGCCTCTTTTATTGACCGCCAGCGGGGCGGAGACGGGTAAACTCCCGCCTCATGACCCTCGCCACACCCCGCATCCTCAGCGTCATCCCGCCGATGACGCAGTTGAACACCCCCTACCCGGCCACCGCCTACCTGACCGGCTTCCTGCGCGAACGCGGCTTTCACGCCGAGCAGACCGATCTGGCGCTGGCCCTTGTGCTCGATCTGTTGTCGAAGGAAGGGCTGCCCAAGCTCAAGGCAGCGGCCGAGGCCATTCCGCCCAAAAAGCGTTCGCCGACGCTGAAGACCTTTCTCAACCAGTTCGACCGCTACCTGGCCGCCATCGGCCCGGCCATCGCCATGCTCCAGGGGCGCGACGGTTCAATCGCTCACCGCATCTGCTCACGGGCCTTCCTGCCCGAGGGACCGCGCTTTGCGGCGCTCGACAACTACGCCGACGACGAAGGCGGCGACCCGCTAGCCTGGGCCTTCGGCGCCCTCGGCGTCCAGGACCGGGCGCGACACCTCGCCACCCTGTTTCTCAACGACCTGGCCGACGTACTGCGCGAAGCCGTCGACACCCGCTTCGAGTTCGTCCGCTACGGTGAATCGCTGGCCCAGAGCCAGGCCAGCTTCAACCCGCTGGCCACCGCGCTCGCCGCCCCGCCAACGCTGGTCGACACCACGCTGGAAAAACTGACGCTGCAAGCCATCGAGCACAGCCGGCCCGACGTCGTGCTGCTTTCCGTACCCTTCCCCGGCTCGGTCTATGCTGCCTTCCGCATCACCAAGACGATCAAGGCGCACTTCCCGGCCATCGTCACCGTGCTCGGCGGCGGCTATGTCAATACCGAATTGCGCGAACTGGCCGAACCGCGCGTCTTCGACTATTTCGACTATGTCACGCTCGACGACGGCGAAAAGCCCTTGCTCGCGCTGTTCGAACATCTGGCCGGCAAGCGCCCGCGGCTCAACCTGGTGCGTACCTTCGCCCGAGTCGATGGCGCCGTGCGCTACTTCAACTGCGGCGAAATCGACATCCCGTTCGAAGAAGTCGGTACCCCGACCTGGGACGGCCTGCCGCTCGACCGTTACCTGTCGCTGCTCGACATGCTCAACCCGATGCATCGGCTGTGGTCGGACGGTCACTGGAACAAGCTGACCGTCGCCCACGGCTGCTACTGGAAGAAATGCAGCTTCTGCGACATCAACCTCGATTACATCGGCCGCTACGATGCAGCCAGCGCCAAAACGCTGGTCGACCGCATCGAGCGCATCGTCGAGGAAACCGGCCACACCGGCTTCCATTTCGTCGACGAAGCCGCGCCGCCCAAGGGCCTGCGCGCCATGGCCGAGGAGTTGCAACGGCGCAACCTGGCCATCTCCTGGTGGGGCAACATCCGCTTCGAAAAATCCTTCACGCCGGAACTCTGCTTGCAACTGGCCGACAGCGGCTGCATCGCCGTTTCCGGCGGACTGGAAGTCGCTTCCGACCGCCTGTTGCAGCTGATGAAGAAAGGCGTCTCGGTCGATCAGGTCGCCCGCGTCACCCGCGCCTTCACTGATGCTGGCATCCTGGTGCATGCCTACCTGATGTACGGTTTTCCGACGCAGGACTTAAATGATTCAATTGATGCCCTTGAGTATGTCCGCCAGCTATTCGCGGAAAACTGCATACAGTCTGGATTTTTCCACCGTTTTGCGTGCACGGTTCACTCCCCTGTCGGCAAGAACCCGGAGGAATACGGAATCAGGCTGCAACCACAACCGTTTAAGGGTTTTGCGAAGAATGACGTTGCATTCAGTGACCCGACCGGCGTCGACCACGACCGTATCGGGAAGGCACTCAACAAGGCGCTTTACAACTACATGCACGGCATCTGCCTTGACCAAGATGTTCGCAGTTGGTTTGACTTCAAGGTGCCCCGCCCCCGTGTCAGTCGCAATTACATTGCCAAAGCTATCGGCGCACGCTACGACTGAGGTACGGCTATGAAGGTCTACAGCTATATTAGATTTTCGGACCCGAAGCAGGCGACCGGGGATAGCGTTAAGCGACAAACTGCTTACGCCGAAAAATGGGCAAAAGCCCACGGCATGATGTTGGACGACAAGCTAACGTTACGTGATGCAGGTTTGTCCGCATATCACCAAAAACACGTTACGCAAGGTGCGTTAGGCGCCTTCCTGGCCGCCATAGATGACGGCCGCGTACCTGCCGGTAGTGTGTTGGTTGTCGAGTCATTCGATAGGCTTTCGCGTGCAAACTACAAGGCCGCGCAAAAGCAGTTAGATAGAATTATCGACGCTGGCGTTCGTGTAGTAACCGCTAGTGATGGAAAGGAATACAGCCGCGAATCAGTCGAAGCTGACCCCATGAGCTTTATCTACTCAACTTTGCTCATGGTGAAAGCGAACGATGAAAGCGAACAAAAAAGTAGACGGGTAAAGGCCGCCGTTCGCCGGCAGTGTGAAGCCTGGATAGCCGGCAAACAAAACGGACGTATCGTGAACGGCCGTGATCCTGGCTGGGTTCAATGGAACGAGGACAAAAACCGTTTTGAGCATATCCCCGAACGTGCAGAGGCTATGCGCTTGGCGATCAGTCTATTTCTCAAAGGGTATGGTCATGTCCGCATTTTCGCCGCCCTTGAGAATGCTGGAATGCGTGTTACAGGCCAAAAATCCGCCGGTTGGTTATACAACCTTATCCGGCGCCCCGACATTATCGGGACACGGTTACTGAAGGCGGACGGCGAAGAATTCAGGCTTGAAAACTACTACCCGCCTCTCATTTCAGAGGACGAATACAACCGCGTTTTGGTTGCGTGTGCCGAACGTTCACGCTCCCCGCGATCAGTTGGTGGCAAGTCGAAAATTGCCGGTCTGTTCACCGGAATTGGCGTTGCTACGTGCGGCCGGTGTGGGCGTGCTGTAGTTGCGCGAAATCAAACTAGAAAACTAAAAAACGAAAAAGGTGAATCCTACGTTGTGCTGAACGCAGACGGAACTCCAGCAATTGACCGGCGTTATGTTTGTGCGCAGTGTGGTGACGAGAAAAAATCCGCCAGCATTTCGGCCAAGTACGTAGAGCGCGCTCTGCTGAACTTCACTGGTAATCAGGTGAATTTTGAAAGCCTCATTTCTACCAGCGACCGGACCACCCCACTATCGGCAAGCCTCGCAGAAGTGCGCGCGGCCATTGCATCAAACGAAAAGCGGATAAACGCTCTACTAGAAGCCTCTTTGACGGACGACGGCATACCCCAGGCAGCATTACGCAAAATGCGCGACATGGAAGCCGAAACGCTCAAACTGAAAGACCGCGAAACTACCCTTTCCGCTGAAATTGCGGTTCTATCAAATACAGTCGACGTCGGACTGTTCGAGCAGTGGAAGGCAATCCGTGAACAAGTTTTAGCGGACGATTACGCATACGACGAACGTATGGTGTGCCGTAAATTGATCCGCGACACATTCAGCAAGATAGCGTTTCACTTTGACACCACGACACCAACCGGCGGCCGGGGTTTCGCCCTGGAATTGGAAAGCAAAACCGGGGAACGACGCCGGCTTACCGTTGATCGTGGAACGGGCAATGTTTGCGCCTTGGAGATAGTCGGAACAGACGGTGAACCGCTTGTGTCAGCCAGGTCTGTGCGAGTTGCACGCCACTAATATATTAGTGGAAATGATGCTATGGAAAGTTAGCTGCACTTAGCTGATAGATTACTAGCAAGCAGTAACCGCACTGCGAGTAACTTGGAGGGGTATGTGAACCTCCCACGCGGCAACGCTCTTATGGAACCTACCCGTAAGGGGATTGCTGATATACGTGGATCAAAGCCGGGTGCCCGGTCAGGTGGGGAACACTAATTCGTGGACCCTTACCATGCCCGAACAATTAACCCCCTCGCCTGCCGACAGCCCGTTCACCAAGCCTGTTTTGACATGGGCTGAAATGTGGCATGGGCTTTTGGATATGCCCGAATCAACCGCCCGCAAACTATCGAGTGGACTGAACGCGCCCCGCTTC
Source organism: uncultured Dechloromonas sp. (assembly GCA_946477505.1). Lineage (GTDB taxonomy): Bacteria > Pseudomonadota > Gammaproteobacteria > Burkholderiales > Rhodocyclaceae > Azonexus. Next base: position 7,346 of record CAMKYP010000016.1, read on the forward strand.
TTTATGATTGGCCGGCGCCGCCACATTCTGTTAGATGATGCCCTGGCCTGGCTTGAAACGATGGCTGCGACACACCCGTATGTTCCCCGCAAAAATCGGAAGGGTGATAGCCATGAATAGCCAAAAAGAAGCCCCCGATCTGGCAGGATGCGGGGGCGGGATGGAGCTATCCAATCGTTGCAATGCAGACACTACACCCGATAACGGCGACACGTCTATTCGCGCGAAATTCGTATCCGGGGAAGGCCAATATCACACGGACGAACCGGGGAAGGAAAACCGCCGGCCGTACTCTGTGGTTACGCTGGCCGATATTCGCGAAATGGTAGATTGCCCGCCCTCTGTTCCAAAGGCAAAAGGACGCTGGTTTATCCCGTCTACCCACCTAAGCCGCGGCAAGGATCAGCAAATTGCCCGCGGCGAATACTGGATGCTATGGGCGGACCTGGACACCGACCCTAAGCCCATAGACACCGTGGACGAAGTGGTGGGCGGCATCCTCGCCTTCTGCGACTATGAGATTTACACCTCACGTTCAGCAAACGTCGACCGGCAAAAATGCCGAATCCTGGTTCCCCTGGCCGCCCCTCTCAAACCTTCTGAATGGGTAGCCTGCCAGCGACAGCTAAACGACGACCTTGAGGCCGCCGGCCTAGTGCCTGACCGGGTAAACGAACGCCTGCAACAACTGTGTTTCCTGCCGAATCGAGGCGAGTTTTACGCTTCCCGGTCATTACGCACCGGCAATCCCTACCCCGCGCTTAATTGTCTGAAACTATCAATTTCAGATTTTGAATTATCTGACAAACAGGCCGTTAAACCCCGATCAGCCGACGACACGAACGACCCGTTGGTGGACTTTCTGTACGATGAAGGGCACGTCAGACACGCCGACAAAAACGGCCGGCTTGATGTTGCCTGCCCTTGGGAAGACCAACACACCAGCGATTCCGGCCATTCGTCCACAAGCTACTTCCCCGCCGGTGTGGGGGGTATTTCTGTTGGCCGCTTTGCCTGTTTGCACTCTCACTGCGCCCACCGCACGACGGAAGAATTCAAACAGGAAATTGGCTACAGCCTGGAAGGGTTTGAAATTCTGCCCGACCTGACCCCGGAAGAAGAAGCAAACGAAGCCGCTATCCGTGCCCGCAACCAGTTGAAAGCGGAACGCCTCACGAATGCAGCAATCGAGCGCGCCAAGTACAAAGACCCGACCGCATTAGAGAAAGCACGCCGGGAGTATCAACGGGAAGAAAACGAACGTATCGGCCAAGGTGACGACACTATCCCGGCGGCCGAAATTGTCAGCCTGGAAGCCGCGCTTAATCGGTTCGTTTTCTTGGCTGATGGTTCGCGGGTGGCAGACGTATTCAACCCACATTACGACCTTGCTATGGACGATTGGCGCCGCACCTATGCAGCGTCCAAGGAGGTATTTCCCCAGGCTGACGGCAAGCCAGATAAGGAAATCCCGGTTAGCCGTTTGTGGATTGAATCGCCCCGCCGGAAGTCTGTGATCTGCCGCACCTTCAAAGCCGGCGGCGGGCTGGTTATCAATGACCCACAAGGACGGCGCGCGCTCAATTCTTGGAAGCCGTACGACCGGACGGTAGAGGTGGACGACCTGGAGGCCGCCGGGTTTGGCCTGTTCCTGGAACATGTCGACTATCTGTTCGGTGACGACGCCGGCCGCTTCCTGGATTGGTTGGCACACATCGAGCAGCACCCCGGCGTATTGCCTCATACCGCTTGGCTCCATATCTCCAAGAGTTTCGGCACTGGCCGCAATTGGCTTGCATCCGTATTGACGCGGGTGTGGGCGGGTAATGTTGCGGCCAGCTTTGATCTGGTCAAGACGCTATCCAGTGGGTTCAACGACCGTCTATCTAGAAAGGTGCTAGCCATCGTGGACGAGATTCGAGAAGGCGGCCGGGATTCTCAGTGGGACCACTCCGAAAAGATGAAGTCCCTAATCACTGAGGAACACCGAACGGTAAACCCCAAGTTTGGCCGGATCAGTGTTGAGTACAACGCTTGCCGCTTTTTGATGTACTCGAACCACATTAGCGCCATACCGATGGAGGAAGGAGACCGGCGGATTGAGGTTGTCGTCAACGAGGCTACGCCCCGCCCTGCCAACTACTACACCCGACTGTATCAAGCGATCAACGACAAGCGGTTCATTGCCGGGGTTGCTGCCTTCCTGGCGAGGCGTGATCTGTCAGCATTCAACCCAGGCGCACATGCAGTGGTGACGGCCGCCAAGCGCAGAGCAACGGAAGCTAGCAAAACGCCAATGGTCAAACAGTGCGAACTGCTATTGAAGTATTGGCCTAGCGATGTGATTACCCCGGTCGACCTGTTGGGCGTGCTGGACTACGTACCACGCGAAACGGCGATACGCGCCAAGATGACAGCGAACCACAGGCGGACCCTTGAGCAATTCGGAATACGCAAGAAGGAAACGAGCCTCAAGGTCGACGGCATTGCAGTTCGACTGTGGTTCATTCGCAATGCGGACCAATGGTCGACGGCCAGTAATTCAGCCCTGGTAGCCGAATACATGAAAGGGATGAAAAACGACCGTTCAGCGGACGCTTGCGCCTTCCTGGATGATTTGGCCGCCGGTTTTTGATGGTCCGGTTACGCTGGTTACGCTGGTTACGCTGGTTACACTACTCTTAAAAAAGCCACAATCGAGTATTTTTTAGCATTTGCTAATATTTTCTCTTTTGGGCGTTATATAGAAGTAACGTAACCAGCGTAACCAGCGTAACCGGCGATTTATCGACCGTTCGCAGCAACACAGTGAACGGTCAGAAAAACGACCATAACTAGACTTTGGCGCCTGCCCCCTGGCGCCCTGCTGCCCTGCCCTTCACACCTTCAGCAATCAAACGACTTGCGATTATCGGTGTGCATATCGGCATATCAAGCCATCGGCAACACGCAACCCCATAACGCTACCAACACACCACGGCGGCCTGTTATCGGCCTGCTGGTTGCGTCCAGCGACAAACGACCTGCTGAGAGGTGCGGGGGACCCTGGAAAGGCCAAGACACGTGCGGGTGCGCAGAGGCCCGATAGTCGGCAGTTTTTCGCTTTTTCAGGTTTGATTTAGCGGGCGCTAATCCCAAGCAGAGAACTAGACACCCAGGCCAGCAAACCCAAACCGGCAACCAGCGCCAACACACTAACAACCCCGAAGACCCACATTAACCACTCAAGCCAACCGGAATTGCCGCTAACGTCAACCGACTTGCCATTTAGTTGATTACGCCAACGCTCACCAAATCGGTAATCCCGAATCATCATCGTGCCGACAACAGCTAGATAACCAATGATGGAGGCGAACAAAGCCCCCCACCCCCAGCGGATCAAGCACAGCGCGCTTGCATCAACTTTTGGCGCGTCTTTTCCAATGAACATATTTATAGACAGGGTTAAGGCTGTACCGGCGTTCAGAAAAACCGACTTCGCCATAAATTCAGTCCGTTTGCGTGTGTCTTCCTGGTGGGCGTTGAATAGTTCTAATTCTTTGAAATAGCTATCGGTCATGGCGAGCCTGCCTGTTTGGAAAGATAGGCATTCTACCAACTTGCATATAGCACCCGGATTGCTCAAAAACTTAAACAGCGAAAACCCAGGCAGCACAAGGGAAGTCAAGCTAAGTATCAGGAAGTCATCTTAATTACTAGCCTTGTACTCGTTCATTTTTCAATTCCGCAAAGGACGAACGAGTATGTTCCTGAACAAAACCGAAAAACCCACCTGGCAGATTGAGGCAGAGCTACGCCTTACCCGCCTGGAATCCGACACCTTGGCAATCCGCAAGAAGGTGGACGCCATCTATGAAGGCGAGGTTCTCCCCCTTCACCAACGGCGCATTGATATTCAGCACCATATACAAAACCTCACGGCGCCTGACCGCGACAAGCGCGTAGACAACTCTGGCCGCCTGGCAAACGCACAGAAGGAATTGGCCGCCGTCGAAACCGCCTACTCCGAAGCACAACAACGGTACACCGCAGCCCAGACCGAAGCGAGCGCAGCAATTCGCCTCCTTGAGCGGGCAAAAACCGCCTGGCAAAAAACCGCCGGGGGAATGTCGCTTGGCTATGACTTGATGAGTTTGATTAAGGGGTAACGCGACATGGCAAACGATCTGAAAAATATCCGCACCAAGATTTCCCAAATGCAGGACGAAATCAAGCGTGTCAGTAGTTCCCTGGAACCGGCGGACGAACTGGAAAGCCGACTGCGCGCGCGCTTGGAAAGCTACGACCCCTACCGGCATCTGATCGACAACGCCGCTAGCAGTCTCGAAACCGGTCAGCCTGTTTCCATGCTCCCCGGCCCGTCTGAAATGCCGCATTTCCTGTTGGGTGTGCTGATTCGTCAAGTTGGCGCCGGCACCATCATTTCGGAGGCCGCCAAGCGCGCCGAAGAAACCAATAGCGGCCGCTTGCGTATTACCACAGGGGAGAAACGCAAACGCCTGGAAGCGTTGCGCCTGTCACTCTACGAAGCGGAATTCGAGGAACAGCAACACCTGAACGGTGCCCCGAATCGTCCGGACGTATCCGGCTACGCCCTTCTTCAAATCCCGGTCGACGTGTTGTCTGACCTTGGCATTTTCGAGGAATAAGCGACATGGCATTTACTACCGAATTTAAGCAAATTGAGCGTATTTCAGAAATCGTCGGAGTGCGCGCGGCCTTGATGCTGGCGGGCTTCTTCGGGAAGCAGGGACAGCGGGTGTATGTGCCGGTAATTGCGGACCCAAAACACATTATCGCCAAGCTAATCGGCCTGCCCGAATATCAGAAATTGGTACAAGCATACGGTGGGCAGAGTATTACCGTTCCGGAATGTGACCTTAAATCCCTGCGGCGTGCCGGCCAAGTTCATCGTCTGAGCGTGTTGGGTGTCCCGATCGGTGAACAGGCGCTTGCTACGGGTATTGGCATTGCTGGTGTAAAGGTCATTCAAGGCGAACTTCGCCGGGAAGGATATTTCGACCTGGCCACAAGCCTGACGGAATCGGAGGGCGGGCACTGTGACTGATTTCGCCACCAAGAAAGACGCCCTTCTGATAACCGCAACGCTGGCCGCTGTTGCCAAAAAACTTGCCAAACAACAGAAGAAAGTTAACGACGCCCTGGCTACCGCTGAGAATGCAGCAACGGCGGCCAGCGTTATTAACGTGTTGGGCGAAAAGTTGAGCAATGCGGTCGACCAACTCACTCAGAAGGTTAACGCGGTCAAGGATGGCAAGGACGGCGCCCCAGGCCAGCCGGGGAAAGCAGGCAAATCCGGCGAACGAGGACCGGCCGGCCCTGCCCCTGAGCACGAGGTTTCAGGCTCGAAAATCCGATTTCGCAAACCTGACGGTTCGTGGGGTAAATGGGTTGAAGCCCCCAAAGGCGACCCCGGCAAGGATGGCGGAATCGTAATGATTAAGGCCGGGGGCGGATCGTCCGGTACTGACCTTGCCGCCCTGCTCCCAGGAAACGAGAACACCGAACCGGCCGCTATTGCTGTGCTGCAGGGTGGGCAGTGGGTGAAGTTGCCATGGACCGCACTAACCGCCCTTGTTGGATCAAGCGACAGCCCCCACGCACGACGGGTCGACTTCCTCGGTGATTCGATCATTTACAAGGGAGAGGCCGCCCCAGGCACAGCAGACAGCACTCCCGCTTGGCGAATCAATCGAATCGTTTTCACCCCAGGACCAGACGGCAAACAGGACGTGTCAGACAATTTTGCAGGTGGCACTGCCGATTTCGTCCACGCCTGGACTGACCGCGAAACGCTTGAATACCTGTAAGGAATTCAAAAATGGTTATCGACCAAACTACGCTAATCGGTCGTGTGTCGGATTTGCTAACGATCTACGGGCAGCACTCGCGTAGCGCGTATTCGATAGGACACACCAAGCGTGAAGGCATTGCGCAATTAATCACAAAAACGCAGCACGCCCTTAATCCCAGGCAAGGCGACAAGGCCCAGGCCCAGGTGCACATCACTGCTGCCCTCCATGAAAACGGGAACTTTCGCGCCGACTACAGAGAACTGTTCACTCATGTGGCGATTGCCGAACAGTTGATTTCCCAACTCCCCAAACAACGGAGAAACAAACAATGCATATCGACCAAATCGAACTCAATAACCGTGTGCAATCACTGATGCGGACCCACAGCCAGCAACACCCCGCATTGCGGCTTACCGGCCATAACAACACGCGCGAAATCGCCATTGTTATTTCCGCAGCCCAAGAAGAATTGAAAAACAAAACCGGCGACAAATCGGAAGCCGAAGCGCACATCACAGCGGCACTAGAAGAAAACGCAAATTTCCGGCCTGATTTCAACAAGCTGTTCACCAGTATCGCGACGGCCGAACAGATTATTTCCCAACTGCCCAATAACTGAAGGGAAAACGAAAATGAAATTTGACCCTGAAGTTATCGAGCGTGCACACGCACTGTGCAAAGAATACGAAGCGCACCGTACACGCCTGTTGGAACTCGCCGAAGCGCGCCTTAACAACCTGATCGGCTACACCCCCCAGGTCGCTTTACACCCGGCCGCTTTACACCTGGAACTTGCCAAGCAAGAAGGGGAACGACTCAGCCCCAACGTTATGCAGTTTTTTTCGCACCTGGCGCTTGCTGAATACGAAATTGAAAAAATCGAGTTGCAGCAATCGTTGGCCGTTATGAAGGTGCCCCTGAACAACATTACCCGCACGATAGGGGGTGAATGATGGCCGCCCAAAACTCACGCACAGTAACCCTGACGCTAGACACCCAAACCACGGGCTTGGACGGTGTAAAAAACCTTTCCGACCACCTCAAACAACTTGCCAAGCAAGGCGGCGACGCGGCACCCGAATTCGCGAAACTGGCCGGTCAGCTTGACGAAGCGATTGCGGCAGAGGAAAAGCAGGCCGCCAGCGTCAAGAAGGCGGCAGACGCCCTCAATTCGGCAAAAACTCAGCTATTGGACGCACGCGCCGCAGTTTCAGCGTACACGGCCAGTATCGGAGGCGCCCGTAAGGCGAACGCCGAACAGGCCGCCGAACTTGAACGCCTGAATCAAGCCGTCAGAGAGTCGAAAGCCGGCGTGGACGCTGCAAAGGCGGCCATTTCCGCAGCCACGCCCGAATATCACCGTTTGGCACAAGCGACCCAACAAATCACGGCGGCCGCCGAACAGATGACCCAGGCCGTCAAGAAACCGGGACAGGCTGCGGAGGAATCAGCCAAGAAAACGGACGCCGCATTTTCCGGAACGGCTGAAAAGTTGCGCGGCCTGGCTGGTCCGATCATCGCAGCATTCGGCGCCGGGGAATTCTGGAAGGCAAACACGAACGTTGAAAGCCTACGCCGCACCCTGGAACTGCTTACCGGTAGCAGCGAGGCCGCAGCCAAGGAAATTGAATATCTACGCGGTACGGCTAACCGGCTTGGCCTGGACGTGCAGGACGCCAGCAAGGCTTATATCTCTCTGACAGCAGCGGCCAAGGGTACGGCCCTTGAAGGGCAAGGCACGCGGGAAATTTTCGAAGCGGTAGCCGGCGCCATGTCGAAGCTTGGCAAATCGAGTGCGGACACCGAGGGCGCGCTGCAGGCCGTTTCACAGATGATGTCTAAGGGTGTTGTCAGCATGGAAGAAATGCGGCAACAGCTAGGTGAACGACTCCCCGGCGCCATGCAGGCAACGGCAGACGCGGCCGGCATGACCGTTGCGGAGTTGACCGACATGATCGGCACCGGCCAAGTGTTGGCCGTCGACCTGTTGCCAAAGCTGGCCGAAGGCTTGCGCAAGGTGTACGCAACCGGCGGGCAAGCTGACGGCATGGCGGCATCGTGGAACCGGCTGAAAAACAGCATTACCGACACCATGACGTTCATAGGTGATTCCGGGGTTGCTGCCGGTATCACTGCCCTGCTCGGACAGGTGGCAATTGCCGTGCGCGGCCTGGTGGGTGCTTTCGATCTGCTTGGCAGATCGATCGGCATTACGCTAGGCGCGATCGTATCGTTTGATTTCTCGAATTGGGGTTCGTCTATTGCCCAGGCGGCCGCAGACATTCAGAAAAAGCTAGACGCGGCCAACACGTCAGCAAAACAAACGGCGGCCGGCCAAGGGCAACTGGCAGATGCCAGCAGGTCGGCCGCCACTGCTGCCGATAATCAGGCCGTTTCGTGGCTGACTGTCGTCAACGCTTATGTGAAGGTCAACAAGGCCGCCAAGGAGGCCGTCGACCTGGCTGAGAAGAATCAAAAGGCTGTCGAAGCGGAAAGCAAGGCTTCTGCCGAACTGGCCGCAGCATTCGGCACCGAAAGCGAGAAACGACAGGCTGCAGCCAATGCAGCGGAGCAGAACGCCGCAGCCTTGAAACAACTGGCAGACGCCCGCCGAATCGACGCGGAAACCGCTAACAGCAACACCATAGCCTTGCAGGAAGCGGCCAAGGCCGAAGGCAAGCTATCTGAGGAAAAGCGAAAGGCAATCGAGGCAGCACAGAACGCAGCCACGGCCAAGAAGTCGGAGGCCGATCAAGCAACGGCGGCCGCCCTGTCGGCACAACAGCACGCCGCAGCCCTGACCGTTGAAGCGGCCGCCCTAACCGACAATTCCGGGAAGGTAAAGCAACTGAAGGCAACGCACGAACAGGTAGCCGCAGCCCTGGAAACGGTACGCGCGGCACGCGCCGCCGGCAATGCCACGATTGCCCAGGAACAGGCCGCAGCCATTGAAGCCGGCAAGGCTGCTGCACTGTACCGGGACGCCCTGAAAGACCAGACCGAAGCCATAGCAGGCAACGCAAAGGTAAAAGCCGCGCAATTCGACGTCGACAGTGCAGGAATCAAGCTAGCTATCGAGCAGCAGCGCACCATTTGGGAATCGGCGAAAGCACGCGGCGACGAATACACGGCGGTCATAGCCCTGACCGAAATCAAGAAGTTGGAAGTACAGCTAGCCGAACTAACAGCCAAAGCGAAACGGGCAGAGGCCGCCGCAGCCCTGGAAATGGTCAAGGCCAAGCGGGAAGAACTTCAAGCATCCGGTCAGCTTACCGCAGCCAAGGAACTGGAATTGAAGGCCCAGGAAGCCGGCGCACAGGTCAAAATGAAGGAGGCCGACATTGCCCAGGAACTTGCAAAGCGCAGCAAGGAAATGGCAGACGCCTTTATCTACGGTGCCGGGGGTGCCCGCGAACTGGCCGGCGCTTTGGGCGGGATTGGCGAATCGGCACAGAGCAGTGTTTCGGGAGTCGACGCCCTCACGGCCAGCGTCAACCGCTTGCGAGGTGCCCAGGCGGGCGGGGGTAACGGTTCGGGCAACACTACCAGCAATGGCGGCCTGAATAACGCCGAACTGGCGCAACGCGCGGCCGAGTTGGGTATTACCCTTCCAATGGATTCCTCCAGCTTCCTGGACGGCGGTGAACGCAGTTCGCGGGGAGTCAGTGCGCGGGACATGCTTTATAAGTCCGGTGCGACCATCGAGCAGGCTGCAGCAGCGGAAAAGTTTTACGGTGAACTGTTCCAACGTAAATACATGGCCGGTTCGTCTGCAGTCCGAACGACTGACGACAACAACCGTTTGATTGCCCAGGCCAGCAAGGAAGCCGCAACGGAAGCCATTCGGCTTGCAACTATCGAACTATCCGGCGGAACGGTCGACCTTGGCCCTGCCGTATCGGAGGTTGCACGCCGAAACCTGGCCCTTGCTTCCAATCGTGACTTTGGACCCAACAGCGACACAGCCTTTGCAGCAATGCGCGAATCGTTCGCCGCTGCAGGCCGCGAAATGCGCGACAGACCGGCAACCGTAAATATCACGGTGGGCGGCAAGAGTCAGAAGGTGAACGTTTCCAGTGAGGGGGATGCAAATGGATTGGTAAACATCCTCAAGCATCTGGAGAAAGAGTCAGCACGTTATTAAGCGATTGCTAAAAGGTGAATAAAAATGGATAGCGAAAAAGTAAACCGACTTGCTAAACAGGTTGTAGCACTGTGCATATTCGAAAATCCGGATTTGGACGAAAACGAATTGCGCGATGGTGCAAAGAAAGCTGTTGAGACAATGCTATACAGCCAACAGCCAATAATTCCGGTATTGGAACGCGATGAAAATCTTGTTTTGCTGTTTGCTAAAAAGATTTTACTAGATAGTAAACAGCCTAGTTTACGGGGTAGTTTATTTGGAAAATCCAATTAGACGAAAATAAAAACGGGCGGATATTCTGTATTTACCGATTAACAAAACGAGGTAATACCGAAATGCAAACCGCAAATATCCGCCCCCTGCCCGCCCTGGTTGCCGTTGAGTTTCCCCACGGTTACGAACCGGTGCCCACCCAGGTCAACGGGAAGCCGACCAGATACGCCAGCATTGACCGTGACGGGGTGATTGTTGCCTGGTCTAGTCTTACCCCGCCGGAACTGGATAACGGCGCCTGGTGCCTTGAAACTGACGCTCTGGCCGCCGTGGGGATGGTCGGTGAAGATGACGGCACAGAATACCTGCAAGCAGCCGACAGTTTGCGGAAAATATGCTTATATATTTGAGGATAAAAACATGTGCAGTAATAAACAGGCAAACATACACAGGACATATCACCAAAATCATTTAGAGACAATTTCACTAATTTTGGCTGCTATGTTTATAGCATATAAACGGCTTGGTGAGCCTTGTTACGAATTCAGTATTTACACAACTGAAAGTGATGATTTATCTGTTGAATTTATCGATAGGCAAACAGATACATTTGACACAACCGCGAAGTTAACGGCCATATATGCTATAGAACGTTACAACCTGCAACATAGCGTTGACAAATTAGAAATAGATTTAGGAAATTCTAATTTGTCACACCCTGATGTAGAAAACGAAAAACACGAAGCTTTGCTTATTGTCAACGAAGAATGGTTATCAATAATTGATGTTTGGATTAGCTTCAAAAAACACTTAATGCAAAGTTATATAAATTAAATAAAAACCGGCGTGCACCGCCATTCCTGGATAACAGCGTGCACGCCGGTAGCCAGTTTTAACCTCTCAATTCCCCGCAAGTGGAAGACCGAATCCCCCACCCCGGCGAATTCCGGTTCATGGAGGTCGGGTATAAGGTGCTGCGCCTTGCCATCAAGCCCAAGCAGTTCGGCCGTAGCTATGTGGTGAGAACTTACCGGCGACACGGTGCGCAGATGCCCGCGAAATACCTTTCCGTGATCTATCTCCGACCACGACAACCGGCGGCCTTGAAACCGAAGCAAGCGGACGTCAACGAGCATGGTGCACCTGTAAAATCACATACTGTAATTTTATACAGTCTACCGCAAATGGTAGGCATCAAACTTTTCGGTTAGCCTATTACATGCCCTCTAAGAATGTTGTATATTTGAATCACTTTGGCTTCCCGACGCAGACCATACACGACACGGTCGATGCGCTCGAATACGTCCGCCAGCTGTTCGCCGAGAACTGCATCCAGTCCGGCTTTTTCCATCGTTTTGCGTGCACCGTGCATTCGCCGGTCGGCAAGAATCCCGAGGAATACGGCATCAAGCTGCAACCATTGCCACCGGGCAAATTCGCCAAGAACGACGTGCATTTCATCGATCCCACCGGCGTCGACCACGACCGCCTGGGCAAGGCGCTGAACAAGGCGCTGTACAACTACATGCACGGCATCTGCCTCGATCAGGATGTGCGCAGCTGGTTCGACGACCGCGTACCCAAGCCGCGCGTTGGCCGCAACTTCATCGCCAAGGCGCTCGGCGCTCACTACGGCTAAGTCCATGCGCATTCGCGATGACACCCCGTCAACCCCGCGCGGCCTGCGCGTGGCGCTGCTATTCGCCCTCGCCGCCCAGCGCCTGAGCGATTTTTACGAGCACGGGCAATGGCTGACCGAGGCGCAAGGCGCCACGCTGGCCGCCGACTGGCTGGCGCGCTCGAAAAATGCCCTGCCGCTCAACGAGCGCCGCCACATTTCAGCCCTCAGCGACCAGTTGGCACGCCAGATCGCCAGCAGCCTTTCCCGCGAAGCTGGGCTGTTCGCCGCGCATGAAATGACGGAAGCCCTCGACCCCAACTACCATTCGGAATTCGCCCAGACCATCCTCGCCGAATGCGAAAAGCTGCTCGTCGGCGATCCGGCCAGCTGAGCGCCCTGCCGCCGGTTCAGGCTGAATCAGAAAGGCCGCCCGAAAAAAGACCCGCAGCGAGCGGGTCTTTCCCAGGCTCCGGTTACCCGGAAAACGAGCCTTACAGCAGTTCGGCCGGAATGTTGCCGCCATTGGCGGCCAGTTTCTGCAGAACCGTCTTGTGCAGCCAGATGTTCATCTGCGCGGAATCGCTCATCTTCTCAGCCGGGCAACCCAACTCGCCTGCCAGTTCCTTACGGGAAGCCAGGCTGCTGTCCAGGCCCAGCAACTTGAGCAGATCCACGATCGACACCTTCCAGTTCAACTTCTCGGGGTGGGTGCCCGCCAGAGACTCCATTTTCGCCATGACATCGACCACGCTGATCGCCACCGGAGCGGCCGGCTCAGCGGCCTGGCTTGCGCCTGCCGGTGCGGCCTCAAC
>CAMKYP010000017.1 GCA_946477505.1 uncultured Dechloromonas sp.
GCGCTCTGGTTGAGCTTGATCATCCCTTCCGGGTAGAGCAGCACGTGGCAGTTCTGCGCCGGCTCCCACTGGAAGCGGAAGCCGTGGCCGAGGTGTGGGATGCCGTCCATCACGCCGCCTTGCGCTCGGCTTCGCTCGGGCCGGTGACGCCGTTGGTGCCGTAGTGCTGGCCCATCACGTCGTTCATGGCCCACAGGATGTCGAGCTTGAACTTGAGGATTTGCACGGCGCGTTCCTGCATTGGGCGGGTGCGGAAGTAGTCGAGCGTCACCTGCAGGCCCTGCTCGACATCGCGTGGTGCCTGGCTGGTGCGGTTGCGGAAATATTGCAGGCCTTCCGCTTCGATCCACGGGTAGTGTTCCGGCCAGGTGGCCAGGCGCTGGCGGTGGATGGCCGGCGCGAACAGCTCGGTCAGCGAGGAACAGACGGCCTCCTGCCACGGGGCGCGGCGAGCAAAGTTGATGTAGGCGTCGACGGCGAAGCGCACGCCGGGCAACACGTGGCGCAGATCGACGATTTCCTCGCGCGTCAGGCCGACCGCCTCGCCGAGGCGAATCCAGGCCTCGATACCGCCGGCGTCGAACTGCTTCTCGCCGTTGGGCAGGCCGTACTCGAAGCCGTCGTGGTCGAGGATGCGCTGCACCCAGCCGCGGCGTACTTCGCGGTCCGGGCAGTTGGCCATGATCGCCGCGTCCTTCACGGGGATGGCGATCTGGTAGTAGTAACGGTTGGCCACCCAACCGCGAATCTGCTCGGGCGTGGCGCGGCCGGTGTTGAGCATGATGTTGAACGGATGGTGGATGTGATACGACTTGCCGTTCTCGCGCAGTTGCGCTTCGAATTCGGCGCGGCTCCAGGGCGGGCGGCCGTCGTCGGCGTCGTGGGATTCGGCAAGAATGTCGGCTCGGATCATGGTCGGCTTTCGTTAAATCGTGATGCGCCAGCCATCCTCGGCGACTTCGATGCCGCGTTGGGTCAGTTCGGCCCGTTGTGGCGAGGCTTCGTCGAGGATCGGATTGGTGTTGTTGATGTGGATGAGGATCTTGCGCACGTGCTTCGGCAACTCGTCCAGCCAGTCCATCATGCCGCCGGCACCGGATTGCGGTAGATGGCCGATGTCGCGAGCGCTCTTCGAGGAAAGCCCGGCGGCGATCATCTCGTCGTCGGTCCAGAACGTGCCGTCGACCATCACGCAATCGGCTTCGGCCATGCGGGCGAAGACTTCGGGCGTGCGGGCGCCGAGGCCCGGGGCGTAGAAGAGCTTGGCACCGCTCTGCTGGTCGGTGATGGTGACGCCGATGTTGTCGCCATCGACCGAGGCCTCGCGGTGCGGCGAGTAGGGCGCCGCCTTGCTTGAGAGCGGCAGTACGGAGAATTCGATGCCGGGCACCTTGGGCATGGCAAACGACAAACCGTCGAGCGGCACGGCGTGGCGATCGATGCCGCAATAATGCGAGAGGACGTTGAGTACCGGGTTGCCGGTGGTCAGGTCTTCATACACCGGGTCGGCGCACCACAGCGGCATCGGCGCTTTTTGTTCGCGCAGCATGAAGAGGCCGGTGGCATGGTCGACCTGGCCGTCGACGAGCAGGATGCCGCCGATGCCGGTGTCGCGCAGGGCACGGTTGGGCGTCAGTTCGGGCGTTGCCTTGATCTGTTGCAGGATGTCAGGTGAAGCGTTGAGCAGCGCCCAGTCGGCACTGGCGTCGGCGGCAACGCAGATCGAAGATTGAGTACGCGGTTTGGCCAGGATGCTGCCGCTGCGTACGCCGGTGCAGTTGCGGCAGTTGCAGTTCCATTGCGGGAAGCCGCCGCCGGCCGCGGCACCGAGAATGATCAGTTTCATGGGGTATGCGTGGAAGCCGCCATCCGCAGGGGATGGCGGCAGGCCGGCTTAGCGCGCGGCGATGTACATGGTGATTTCGAAGCCAAAGCGGAAATCACAGGCGCTCGGGGTTTCCCATTTCATTGAAAGTCTCCTTTGTCGGTTGAGGTGCCGGGGCATTGACCGTCGGCGCGTCCGGCTTCGCAGGAAGCGGACTGGCAACCACTATCGCGCATGGCCGAACATGAGCCATCCGGAATAGCTTGAACGGAGGCTCATGATTTTCATGAGCGTGAAGTTGGGGAGAGTCGGCAGTGCAAGGACAATGTGCCCGTTGTTGGCCGGATTGCCCGGCGCGGCGACGGATTTGCCCGTCGGTGGAGTTTCCTAGGCTTCCTGCGGCAGCAGGGATTGCAGTTCGGCGACGACTTGTTCGAGTTGCGCGGCGGTGGCAGCGACGCGGGTATCGAGTCCGACCAGCTGGAAATTCGCTGCGCGGCGTTCGATCTCCAGACAGCTTGCGGCCAGCGTGTCGGCGCCCAGGTATTTGCTGGCGGATTTGAGCGTATGGACCGCCAGCCGCAAGTCGGCTGCGTTGTGGGATGCCAGCGCCGCCTGCGCATTTTTCAATTGCCGCGGGGCATCGGCCAGATAGGCCGAGATCACGCGCTGGAGCAGTTTTCCTGAAGGGTCGAGTTCACGCAACGTATCCAGGCTGGCCGGGTTGAGGGCATTGCCGTCGACAGGCTTCCCGCCGGCCGGAGCGTGCGGCGGCTGCGGGGATGCATCAGAGGGTGCCTCCAGCCTGACGTAGCGGCTCATTGTGTCAAAGAGTGTCTTTTGCTGGAATGGCTTGGTGATGTAGTCATCCATTCCCGCTGCCAGGCAGCGCTCCCGACTACCGCGCATGGCATTGGCGGTCAGCGCAATGATCGGAACCCGGCGCACCGACCTGCCGGCGGCAGCCTGTTCGGCTTCCCAGGCGCGGATGCGGCGGGTTGCCTCGTAGCCATCCATGTCGGGCATCTGACAGTCCATCAGGATCATGTCCCATGTCTTGGATTTCGCTTCCGCAACGCCGTCTATACCGCCTTCAGCAATGGCAATCTCGCAACCAAAGCGGCGCAGGATCGCACCGGCAACTTCCTGGTTGACCGGGTTGTCCTCGACCAGAAGCACTTTCAACGATGCCAGGGCTGTCGATGCTCGATCGTTGTTTTGGGTCGTATCCTCGCTATCGTCGGGAGCCAGCCCCAGGGCAATGCGCATGGTGTTGAACAGGTGCACCTTGCGCACCGGTTTGACCAGATGCTTGTCCACGCCGGCATTGCGTGCGCTATGCGTGGCCGAAATCCGGTTGAGCGAGGTGAGCATGACGATCCGGATACCGTCGAGGAGCGGGCTTTCTTCCCTGATCGCCCGGCTCAGATCGATGCCGTTCATTTCAGGCATGCGCATGTCGACCAAGGCAATGTCGTAGGCTTGCCCGCACACGGCCGCCAGGCGCAGCTTGTCGAGCGCTTCCTTGCCGCCTGCCGCGGCATCGGCGGCCATACCCCAGGTCTGGGCATGCATGATCAGGATTTCCCGGTTGGTGGCATTGTCATCGACCACCAGAACGCGGCGTCCGCGCAATCCGTCGCCATCCTGCTCGTGTTCGAGCAGGGCGGGGCCGCTGACCCGTTCGGCCTTGATCACGAACCAGAAGGTGCTGCCGATACCCGGCGTGCTGGTGACGCCGACTTCACCCCCCATCAACTGGGATAGGTGACGAACGATGGCGAGGCCGAGACCGGTTCCGCCGTGGTGGCGGGCCGTGCTGGCCTCACCTTGGTCGAACTCTCTGAAAACATTGGCTTGCTTGTCGGAGGAAATGCCACGACCGGTGTCACGAACTTCGAAGCGCAGTTCCATAGTGCGGCTGTCGGACAGGGAGATGGCCGTGACGTGCACGTTGATTTCGCCGCGCTCCGTGAACTTGACGGCATTGCTGAGCAGGTTTGACAGGATCTGCCGCAAGCGGCCCGAGTCGGCATTGATCCAGAGCGGCACGTCGTTTGCGAGGCAGCAGCTGATTTCCAGCCCCTTGTTCTGGGCCGCTTCGGCAAACAGGCCGACGACATCCTCGGTTGTGTCGCGCAGATGAAAGTCGACCGGATCGAGCTCAAGTTTCCCGGCCTCTATTTTTGAAAAATCGAGGATGTCGCTAATCACGCTGACCAGTGCCCGGCCTGAACGCAGTGCCGTTTCGGCCTGACGCCGCTGCTCTTCCTGCAAGGGGGAATCCAGCAGCAACTCAAGCATGCCCAGAACGCCGTTCATCGGCGTGCGGATTTCGTGGCTCATATTGGCGAGGAACATCGACTTGGACTGGGTTGCCTCTTCGGCGCGGCGTTTGGCCGAATTGGCTTCGGCGACCGCTTGTTCCAGTTCGCGATTGGATTTGGCCAGTTCCCGGCTGCGTTCGGCCAGATGCGTGTCGCGTTCGTCCAGTTGGGCGAGCATGCGGTTGAAGCCGTCGGTCAGCAGACCGATTTCGTCGTCGTCCTCTTTGTGGGCGCGCAGGGAGAAGTCCTGCTCGACGGTAATCTGCCGCATGGAGTCGGTGAGGTGGAAGATCGGTTCGACGATGCGGCGTTGCAGGCGTGAAGCCCAGTAAAAGGCCAGAGAGCCGGCCAGCAGCGCAATGCCGAGAATCATGCCGATGCTGAGGGCGAGCTGCCTGTAGAAGCGCTTCGGGGTGGCATGCAGGTGGATGAATCCGAGCGTCTCGCCGTACATTTCAATCGGCGATACATGGTCGATGGCATCCAGGTTGAACATGAATTTTTCGGTCTTGGTCGCCATGGTCAGCTGAAGCCAGCCATGGATCGCCTCGTCATGCCGCTTGTCCGACTCATGCCTGCCGTGTCCGGCAAAGAAGGCACCGTTCCGGTCGAAGATCGTAACGCTCGCGATGTCCTGTTCCGCCGAGAGGCTTTCCAGCAGCCTTGTGGCTTGACGCGGTTCGTCGAACTCCAGTGCGGCCTTGACGTTGCTCGACAGAACCTGCGAGATGGCGGAAAGCCGTTCGAAAATGGCCGTCCGGAAGCTCCAGAACTGGAACACGACGAAGGCAATCGTGACGCAGGCGAGGGCGCCGCCGACCGTCGTCCAGATCAGTCGGCGCAGTTTGTCGCGTATGGACCGCGTGTGAGGCGTTGGCAGCATGAGCCGTGTCATGGATCTCAATCTACGATAGTCGCCAGTTCGAGCAAAGAGGCGCCAGGTTCCAGGCCGCCTTCACGGGCGGCCCGCAGGTTGATCTCGAATTTGACCTTGTTCTCGCCCAGGGCAAGGCCGATCATGCCGCCGCGGCGAGCGAACTCGGGGTGGTCGCTGACGGTCAGCAATCCACCGCCCCGGATACGCAGGGCCGGCGGTACTTCGTTGAGTAATTCCCGCGCGCCACCGGCGACGAACAGCACGTGGCACCCCTTGATCTCGGCGGTGGACAGCGAGTCAAGCTTGCGGAATCTGGCCGTTCTGTCCCGCGCCGGTTTGCCGTCGGCGGCGGCGAGCGCCTCGGCAACGCCCGAGTTGCCATAGGCGCACAGTTGCAACGGGGTATTGCCGGAGAGTGCGGATGCCGGCCATTCGACGAATTTGACCAGCTTGAAGACAAGCGCCGCCTTGATCCGATCTTCACGCTGAATCGCCTCTGCATGGATGTCGACGGATAGCAGCAGAGCTGCTGCTGTCAGTAGTCCAGCAGTGATTCGGATGAATGGGCGCATATTCAAAAGCAGGTCTGCCTCAGAATTTCCACTTCAGCTGAGCGAACAACGAGCGTTCGATCAGCATGTGCTGGACATCCAGCAACTCCGAGGTAAATTCCTTGTGCTGCTTATGCAGCAGGTTGCGTCCCACCAGCGCCAGTTCAACGCCTGTTCCGGGGCGCCAGGCGACCCGCATGTCAGCTTCGTTGTAGGCGGGAATCGACACGGCGCCTTGCGCGTCGTCGCCTAGATCGCCGAGTGCTCCGACGCGCCGGAGCCAGAGATCGACATCGATGTCGCTGCGCGGGTTCCAGGCCATGCGTAGTCCGGCTTGATGCTTGGGGGCGCTTTCCTCGCGATCAGTGGTGAAGGAGGTACCTTCTTCCCTCATACCCATGCGCAGTTCGCTCCATGTCAGTTGAAAACGGAGGTCAGGGCGAACGCGCCAGTCGACAGAAAGCTCCATGCCGTTGCTGTAGCCGCGTGCCCGGTTGCCTGCTCCGAACGGATACAGGATGGAGGTCTGGCCAGGGAGAAACAAGCAGCCGGCGGATACCGGGAGACCCGAAGGCTGGCAGACGGCGGGGCCAAAAACAGCCGTCCGCAGATCCTTGTATTCGTTGTGAAACAGCGCCAGATCCAGGCTCAGTGTGGGGAGAACCTGTTGCTTCCAGCCTGCTTCGTAGGCCACAACGGTTTCGGAGCCTACCTGCCCCCCTCCCGCCAGGAGGAGGGGGCGAGGCGTTGGGTTGCCCTGAGCGCCCGGTTGCAGGACGGCCTGGTTGACGAATCCTCCCGTGTCAGTTCGGCTGGGAGTGCGGACGGCGCGCGCGACAGACCACCAGAAGGTGCTTGTTTCACTCGGTGTCCACAGCAGTCGCGCATTGGGTTGGTGCTCGTATCCGGTGTAGTCGTTGTGTTCCAGCTTGGTGCCGAGCGTCAGTACCAATTCCTGCGGGAACAAGGTGATGTCGTCTTGAATGAAGATGCTGTAGAGGGTTCGCCGCGCCGAACTGGGAGAAACGGTCACGAACGACAGCGTGTTGGCTGGTACGCCCCGGTTGGAAGCCTCCATGCTGTCCTCGCTGACACGGTAGCCGGCGCCCATGACGAGGTCGTGGCCGGTGAAGCGCTTGGTGCGATACTGGAAATCGACATCGTAGGTATTGCGAACTTCGTTCAGGTGGGCAGGCCAGTTGCGTTCCGTGTGGTCGAAATAGCCTTGCAGGGTGAAGGATTCGCTTGCCGATAGATCGCGCTGCCAGCGCCCGAGCAGGTTGCCGCCGGATACTTTCTGCGTCGTTCCGATCAGCCGGTTATAGGGAGGAGTGAGCGAGTTGAGCCGTGCGGATTCACCGGACCATCCATCGTAGTAATCGCCCTGTATGGTGACGGCATCGCGGGAACTGGCCGCGAAATCGGCGCGGAAGCCGGCTCGTTGCTGCTGCCAGCTGTCGCTGCCTTGGGCGCCGGTGGACTCGACGGTCGATCCATTGCGGTCGAATCCCTTGGCATAGACGCGCCAATGGCCGACATCGCCCAGCTTCCCACCGTAGCGGGCCGATGCCGCCAGCTTGTCAGTCGTCCCGGCGGCTGCCTCGATCATTCCCCCCTGCGTTGCCGCAGCCGATTTGGTGATGATGTTGATCACGCCATTGACGGCGTTGGCCCCCCACAGCGAGGCTCCCGGGCCCCTGATGACCTCGATCCGCTCGATGTCGGCGAGGACCGTGTCCTGCACGTCCCAATAGACGCCCGAGAAGGTCGGGGTATAAACGCTGCGACCATCGATCAAGACGAGGAGCTTGTTGGTGAAGCGGCCATCCATGCCGCGGGCGCTGATCGCCCAGCTGTTGTTGCTGATCTGCCCAACCTGGATACCGGGCGCCATTCTCAGGACATCCGGAATGCTGGTGGCTCCCGAGCGACGAATGTCGTCGCTGGTGATGACGAATACGGCGGCGGCGGCGCGCGAAACGGTCTGCGGTTTCTTGGAAACCGAGGTAATTTCAAGATTGAGAACTTCCTTCAGGTCCAGATCGAAGAAGGAGTCTCCTTCGGCTCCCGATGCCGAAACCGATCCCAAGGCCAAAAGAATGCTCAGGGCGAGCCGGGATAGCGTTCCATTGGGACGTTGGCTAAGGTGCATCATGGTTCCCCTTGAAAGCGACAACTAATACTGACGAATTGTTGTTTTTAATGATTTTTCGTTTTGTATTGTCGAATTGCGATAATGTCGTGCTTTTGGTACATGCTGTCAATCAGCAATACCCTGCTTGCGTGAGGGATTCCGGGGTTTGTGGTGAATTACTTGTTGTAGCTGGGTTTCAAGCCTGTGACTACGAGTGTGCTACGTTTGGCGCGGCCTGTTTGGAAGGCGGCAGTCGAGAGTGGCATGCGCTGCACGCAAGCCGCTTCGGATCGCTCCTTCCAGGGTTGCCGGATAGTCGCTCCAGGAATAATCGCCGGCGATCTGGAGGCGTCCGCTTTGCGGGTCGGGGCGATGCAGGCCCGGTGTGGCGGAAAAGGTGGCACGTTTTTCCCGGATGACCGAGGTTCCGAGCAGCGGTGCGTCGATTTGCAATTCGCGATCCAGTACCCGTGAGAGTGCCGCATCATCGTACATTTCCCAACCGCCACGGCCGCTGAGGATGCAGGACAGCAGACCATTTCCCCGGTCGACGACCCACTGGCCCAGCCCTCCGGAGAGCGAGCGCAGGGGGAAAGAGAGCTGCGTGTCGGGCGGGTATTGCAGATAGACCGTGGCAATCGGCTCGAAGTCTTGCGGTGCCGGAGTGTCGGGCCACAGCGCGGCGGCGTGCTGCGGTGCGACGGCGAGTATGGCGGCATCGAAAGAGGTGCCGTCTACCCGCAGCGTGTCGGCCTCACTGGCCAGGGAGCGTACGCGATGGCGCAGCCGGATGGTCGCACCGTGGGCCGTCAGCCAGCGGCCGGCGGGTTCGGGCAGCAACTGGCCGAGCGGGACGCGCGGCAGCAGGAGGTCAGTATCCTCGCGGTGCGAACTGCCCAGGCTGTCGCGCAGTACGTTGGCGAACAACTGGGCCGAAGCGCGTTCGACGGGCGTATTCAGCGCCGCGAGGCAGAGCGGGTTCCACAGGCGGTTGCGCAGCACGCCGGTTTGCCCGGCGGCATCCAGCCACTCGGCAACCGTGATGTCGTGCGGAAGGCGGAATCCCCGGCGCTTGACGCACTCCATCCACCAGGCGGTCCGGAGCTTTTCGCCGAGCCCGACGCCGTGGGCGGCGAGCAGGCCCCAGGCGACATTGAGCGGTGCCGGCAGCCGGGGAAGGCTCAGGCGAAAACCGGCATTGTCGACGACTTGCAGGGGGCGCCTGTCAAGCAGGAGGTCAGGGTCAGCGCCCACCCGGCGCATCAGCGCCAGCGTGTCGCGATAGGCGCCGAGCAGGATGTGCTGGCCGTTGTCGAGCTCGCGGCCCTCCAACTGGACACTTCGCGCCCGACCGCCGAGGATGCGGCCGGCTTCGAACAGCGTGGTGTCGACGCCGGCGGCAGTCAGTTCGACGGCGGCCGCGATGCCCGACCAGCCGCCACCGATGACGGCGACACGCATCCGTTCAGCCCTTGATCCAGGTCTTGACGGCCAGCCACAGCTTGCGCGTCGGCGGCAACGAAATGCGCTGGTGCAGCACCTGGAAGTTCTCGCGCCTGATTTCGTCAAGCACGGTGCGATAGATAGCCGCCATGATCAGGCCCGGGCGCTGGCTTTTGCGGTCGACGGCTGGCAATTGGGCGAAGGCCTGCTCGTAGTAGCGTTCGGCACGCTCGTACTGGAATTGCATTAGCGCCGTGAAATTGTCGGAATACTTGCCATTTAGGATGTCGGCGGCCGGCACGTTGAACTGCTTGAGCTCGTCCATCGGGATGTAGATGCGGCCCCGCCGGGCATCCTCGCCGATGTCGCGGATGATGTTGGTGAGCTGGAAAGCCATGCCCAGGTCGTGGGCGTATTTCTGTGTCTGACGATCCTGGTAGCCGAAGATTTCGGCGGCGAGCAGGCCGACGACGCTGGCCACGCGGTAGCAGTACAGCGACAAACCTTTGAAGTCGAGATAGCGCGACTGCTGGAGGTCCATCTCCATGCCGTCGATGATTTCCAGCAACTGCTCTTTCGGTAGGTTGATGCCGGGGGCGACCTTCTTCAGCGCCTGGCCGACCGGATGCTGCGGGTTGCCTTCGCCGATGCGCTCGACCTCCTGGCGCCACCAGGCGAGCTTGGTCGAGGCCAGCGCGATGTCGTTGCATTCGTCGACCACGTCGTCGACCTCACGGCAGAAGGCGTAGAGCGCCATGATGGCCTGGCGGCGCTCCAGCGGCAGGAACAGGAAGCTGTAATAAAAGGAGGAGCCGCTGGCGGCGCACTTCTCCTGGCAGTATTGGTCTGGATTCATGGGGCTACATTCTAAGGGATCGGGCGCCGAGGATCAGCCAGTCCGTCAGGCCCAGCTTCGGCCGGCGACGGAAAACGTCGCCTCGGACCTGGCGGATGCGTTCCAGGATACGCAGGCCGCCCTGCACAGTCAGCCGGATTTCCCAGCCCATGCGGCCGGGCAGGGCATGTACCAGCGGAGATCCGCGCCGCATCAGGGCTGTGGCGCGGTCGATCTCGAAATCCATCAGGGCCGCCCAGTTGGCCGAACTGCGACCGGCCGCGATGTCGTCTTCGCTGACACGGAAATGCGGGAAATCGGTTTGCGGGATGTAAACGCGATCCTTTTGCCAGTCGATTGCCACGTCCTGCCAGAAATTGATCAGTTGCAGGGCGGTACAGATACAGTCGGACTGCATCAGGTGGACATCCTCGGTTCGTCCAAACAGGTGCAGCACCAGCCGGCCGACCGGGTTGGCCGAGCGGCGGCAGTAATCGAGGAGTTCCGGATAGTCGGCATAGCGCTTCTTGACCACGTCCTGTGCAAAGGCGTCGAGCAGGTCGCGGAAGAGCTGGATAGGCAGGGCGTGGGCCGCAATGACCTCGGCGAGGGCCACGAACAGCGGCGTCTGTGGCTGGGTGCCGGCCGCGATGCGGTCCAGTTCGGCCTGGTAGGCCGCCAGCCCGGCGAGCCGCTCCTCCGGCGTGGCATCGCCCTCATCGGCAATATCGTCGGCACTGCGGGCGAAGCGGTAGATCACCTCGATCGGCTTGCGCAGCCGGCGCGGCACGAGCAGGGAGGCGACCGGGAAATTTTCGTAATGATCGACTGGCATGGGCGTTAGCCTCAGACGGTGCTAAAATGCGGGCCGCTTGCCCAGGTGGCGAAATTGGTAGACGCACCAGATTTAGGTTCTGGCGTAGCAATACGTGGGGGTTCGAGTCCCTTCCTGGGCACCATCAAGCAGTTGTTCATTGTCGTTGTCAGTCCATTGAACCTGCCACGTGCGGGTTTTTTATTGGCGGTTTCAAAGCGGGCTGAATTGTCGCCCGATTCGCGCGATTTCGTTCCCATCGACACCTGCCGCTTCGGCAAATGCAGGCCAGCGGGCAATGGCCGACTTGACTTCCCGGATTACCTGTTTGGCCGGCCCGATGCCGAAACGGTCGGCGATGGCCAGGCAATCGGCTTGCGTTATGGCGGAAAAACGGCCGCCGACGCCCATCAGGTGCTGGTAGGTCCATTCCCCTTGCGGATTGTAGGCGTGGGTCACGTCGTAAGCCGGGGCCAATTCCCATTGGCCGCCCTGGCGGAGCAGGAAGGAAAAATTCTTGCTGTGGTCGTCGCAGTTCGCCGCCATGATGTTGAAGGCCATGCGGCGGAAGGCTTCGGTGAGCGCTTCGTGGCCGAGGCGCAACTGCACGATGGTCAGGAACAGTTGGCTGTAGTCGTGCGTCGCCTTCTGCTTGTAGTCGAGGTGGGCTATGGCGCACAGCGTCTGCATGTGATGCTTGCGATTGCCGTCGCGGTCGAAACGGCGCGTCATGAAGTGGGCGCGGCCATTCTCCTCGAGCAGGCGGCAGGGCATCATGGTCATGCCGGCTTCCCGGGCCATCAGCGAATAGGCGTACTCGATGCGGCCATAGTCCTGCGAAGCCCCCGGCTCATTGTCCTTGCCCATGCCGTCGAACTTGAGCAGCCAGTGTTCGAAGCCGTCCTCGACGTCGAACTGGCCGGCCCGGATTTCGTCGGTGGCCGGGTTCCAGGCGATGGCTGCCTTGGCCCGTGCACCGCCGGCTGAGGTGCCGACCTGGATGATCTGGGCCAGCGCGGCCTTGGCATGTGTATCGGTGTCTATTTCGCCGTGCACGGCCTGGCGGGCGCTGTCGACCAGCTTCGAGAGCTTGATCGCGGTCTGGCTGGCGACGTTGGGGCCACGCGTCGGACGGAATTCGAGGGCACCCATGCCGCGTTTGCCCATGTAGGCCAATCGGTCAAGCGGCGTGATCGCCGACTTCGCCACGCCCTTGCCGGCCATCCAGGCGTCGATCAGGCTGTTGCCGAAGTCGTCGGGAAGCGCATCGGCCAGCAGGGCGGGCAGGCGCTTGAAACTGGCTTCTGGCAGGTCGGTGAAGATGAAGGGCTCGCGGGCTTTGGCGAGCGGCATGGTCAGTGGTGACAGGTCAATGCCGGAGGCAACGAAGCGCGGATCATATTCGAAGGCGTAATAGCCCAGCCTGGGGTCGAGAGCGACGGCGCCGACGGTTTGCCCCCAGATGCGGACTTCGATGGCGTGAACGGGACGATACATGCTTATTCGGCTTTTGGCTTGCGGGGGCGCGAAGCGCGCTGACGTACAGGTTGCGTCTTGAGCATTTGCAGCGGGCTAATCGAAACGTTCGGAGCCAGGGTTTCCAGCCAGGCGGCACGGTCAAGCGCACGCAGGGTCTTGATCAGCGTTTTCAAGGTTGCTCCTTTGCCGGATTCGAGATTTTTCAGCGCGCTCAGGCCAATTCCCGCTCGCCTGGCTAGCGACTGCTGGTCAAGATTGGCGCGCAGACGGAGCTGGCGGACTTGTTCCCCCAGGTCGGCTTCCCAGTCTTCTGTTTGTTTAATTATTTCCATTTAATGGATGCTTAAAAATCCGATATCTATTGATTTATATACTATGGACTTAAAAGCGTCTATTAATTTTTCTGTTCGCTATCAATGTTCAGGATTTCACTGAAGAACTGGCCGGCAGGCAAGCGAAAGCCAGCTGCATTGGGGTGTCCGCCGCCGCCGTAACGCGCAGCAATCACCGAGACATCCGGGGCGCTTCCCTTTGAGCGCAGCGATGCCTTGATCTCGCCGTCGCCGGACAACTGCCAGACAAGGCCGAAACTCGCACCTCTTTCGGCCAGCAGGTTGCCTAGTTCAGACGCAAACAGCGCATTGGCATTCACCGCCAGGCCGCTGACGGCGAGCCAGCTCTGTCCGCCCGAACTGATGATGCTCTGTCCGTGGCGAACGGCCTGCAGGGCATCGACCGGTTCGCCGCGCAGTTGGGCCGGCTGGCACAGGCTGCCTTGAGCCAGCCTTTCAATTTCGCGCTGGAAGAATATTTCGATGGCAGTTCCCGATTTGATCATCTCCAGGTAGCGCTCTGCCGATTCATCGCCGATTGAGACAATCAGTGCATGCCATGTCTCCAGATCGAAAGGCATCAGTCGCAATGCCCGGCAGAAAGCGCGCGTGCCGGGCAGTGCAAAGCGCCACATGTCCAGGTCTTCGATGTGCTGGATGGCAAGCGGTACCGGAGTGTCCGGGTGGAAATGCTCCCATGCCATGCGGGCGCCGGACTTGTTCAGGTCGAAGTGGATGCTGAGTGGCAGCGTCGGGTGATGGAAATGAAACCCCTTGTCATCCTGCAGGGCCGGAGCCGACCATTCCTTCAGCGCCGATGCATGGTGGTCGATCTGGGTGACCGAGCGGGCTATTCTGGCCATGTTTTTCAACAATGCCGGGGGGAACGAAAAGTCGAGAATGACCACATCGTGCCCGGCCACCTCTTCCATGTTCCAGGGGGCGCCATGATGCATGGGGCGATAGGTGGCGGTATTTTCATAGTGCCGCCAGGCGGCGTAAGCCGCGCCGAAGCCATCCAGGCAGTCGGCGTGGTAAAAAATGGTGACGGGGTGTCCCATGCTCAATAGTGTGGTGGAATCTCGTCCCGCAGGCTGCGGAACTCCTGAGGCTGGCTGCTCTGAATCTGCTCGCGGAGGCTGCGCAATTCCTTTGCCAGCAGGTCGATCTGCTGTTGTTGGCGAAAAACGGTACGGTTGAGTTCCTCGACCAGATCTTCGGTGTAGCTGATCTTGATTTCCAGTTCGGTGATGCGTGATTCCACGTCGCTTCCTTATTTCTCGTTGCGCCAGTCGCGCAGGGTTTCCTTGGGGGGCGGCGGTGGTGTTTGATCGCGTTGTCGGATCAGGGGGAGTGCAGCTCCCAGGATGACGATGACGCAAATGCCGAGCACAATCCATACGTTGCTCATTGTTTCTCTCCTCGATGATTGATGCGAAGTGTACTGCGCTTCAAAAAAATCGCGAAAGGCTGTTGACAAGGGCGAATAAGGGTCTATAATGCGGCCTTCTTCAGGCGGTTAGCTCAGTTGGTTAGAGCGCCACGTTGACATCGTGGAGGTCGTTGGTTCGATTCCAATACCGCCTACCAAATTCCTGATGAGGCTGATAATGCAGTTCCGAACTTGCACCGAAGTTCAGAAACCGTAATCGAGTCAGCTATTCGTCAACAAAAAAGTGCGGCTCGGACCGCACTTTTTTTTCGCCCAGATTTTTATCCAGAGATTTCGCCATGCCTGATATCAAACTGCCCGATGGTTCCATCCGCTCCTACGAGCAAGCAGTCACCGTTGCTGAAGTCGCCGCCAGCATCGGCGCCGGTCTGGCGCGTGCCGCGCTGGCCGGTAAGGTCGATGGCGTTCTGGTTGATACCTCCTATTTGATCGAGAAAAATGTCGATCTGGCGATCATCACCGAGCGCGATGCTGAAGGTGTTGAAGTCATTCGTCACTCGACGGCTCACCTGCTGGCTTACGCGGTCAAGGAGTTGTTCCCGGAAGCCCAGGTCACCATCGGTCCGGTCATCGAAAACGGCTTCTATTACGATTTCGCCTACAAGCGTCCGTTTACGCCGGAAGATCTGGTCGCTATCGAAAAGCGCATGGCTGAGTTGGCCAAGAAGGATATTCCGGTCAGCCGCGAAGTTTGGGGTCGCGACGAGGCGGTCAAGTTCTTCCTGGAGCAGGGCGAGAAGTACAAGGCCGAGCTGATCGGTGCCATTCCGGCCGGCGAGCAGGTCTCGCTCTACCGCGAGGGCGATTTCATCGACCTTTGCCGCGGCCCGCACGTGCCGTCCACCGGCAAGCTCAAGATCTTCAAGCTGATGAAGGTAGCTGGCGCCTACTGGCGCGGCGACCACCGCAACGAGCAGCTGCAGCGTATCTACGGCACCGCCTGGGCGAAGAAGGAGGATCTCGACGCCTACCTGCACATGCTCGAAGAGGCCGAGAAGCGCGACCACCGCCGTCTGGGCAAGCAGTACGACCTGTTCCACATGCAGGAAGAGGCGCCCGGCCTGGTGTTCTGGCACCCCAAGGGCTGGGCCGTCTGGCAGGAGATCGAGCAGTACATGCGCCGGGTCTACCGCGACAACGGCTACCAGGAGGTGCGCTGCCCGCAGATCCTCGACAGGAGCCTGTGGGAGAAGTCCGGCCACTGGGAGCACTACAAGGACAACATGTTCACCACCTCGTCGGAGAACCGCGACTACGCGGTGAAACCGATGAACTGTCCGGGCCATGTCCAGGTCTTCAACTCCGACCTGCGTTCCTACCGCGAACTGCCGCTGCGCTACGGCGAATTCGGCTCCTGCCATCGCAACGAGCCGACCGGCGCTTTGCACGGCCTCATGCGGGTGCGCGGCTTCGTCCAGGACGACGGCCATATCTTCTGCACCGAAGACCAGATCGAATCCGAAGTGACTGCTTTCAATGCGCTGGTCAAGAAGGTCTATGCCGATTTCGGCTTCCACGACGTCGCCGTCAAGCTGGCCTTGCGTCCGGATAGCCGCGTCGGTTCCGACGAGGTCTGGGATAAGGCCGAGGATGCCCTGCGCCAGGGCTTGCGCGCTTCCGGTCTGGAATGGACGGAGCTGCCGGGCGAGGGCGCCTTCTATGGTCCGAAGATCGAATTCCACATCAAGGACGCCATCGGTCGTACTTGGCAGTGCGGCACCATCCAGGTCGATTTCTCGATGCCGGGTCGTCTTGGTGCCGAATATGTGGCCGGCAATGACGAGCGCAAGGTGCCAGTCATGTTGCACCGCGCCATCCTCGGCTCGCTCGAGCGCTTCATCGGTATCCTGATTGAGAACTTCGCCGGGGCCTTGCCGCTGTGGCTGGCGCCGGTGCAGGCGGTGGTGCTGAATATCTCCGAAAAGCAGGCCGATTACGCCGCCGATGTTGCGCAAAAGCTGCATCAGGCAGGTTTCAGGGCCGAGGCGGATTTGCGTAATGAGAAAATTACCTATAAAATTCGCGAACATAGCTTGAACCGGCTGCCTTATCAGCTTGTTGTAGGCGATAAGGAAAAGGCGGACGGACTGGTGGCCGTGCGTACACGCGGTGGTCAGGATCTCGGACAGATGACTGTCGAGGCGCTGATCAAGCGACTCCAAGGGGAAGTCGCGGCGCGTAGTGGCACGGCTTAATTATTGATATTTCGGGGGTTTTACCATCGCTCAGAACAAGGCCCATCGTTTAAACGATGAGATCACGGTGCCGGAGATTCGTCTCCAGGGTGTTGAAGGTGAGCAGCTAGGGATTGTGAATATCCGTACTGCGTTGCAGATGGCCGAGGAAGCCGGGGTTGACCTGGTCGAGATCGCGCCGACGGCAAAGCCGCCTGTCTGCCGCATCATGGATTACGGCAAGTTCAAGTACCAGGAGCAGAAGCGCGCTCACGAAGCGAAGCTGAAGCAGAAACAGGTGCAGGTCAAGGAAATCAAACTGCGCCCGGGTACCGACGAGAACGACTATCAGATCAAGCTCAGGAATATGACGCGTTTCCTGGAAGAAGGCGACAAGGTCAAAGTGACCTTGCGCTTCCGGGGCCGCGAAATGGCGCACCAGGAATTCGGCATGCGCCAGCTGGAACGAATCAAGGCGGATCTCGAGGCCGTTGGTGCCGTCGAGCAGATGCCGAAGATGGAAGGCCGTCAGATGATCATGATCATCGGGCCGGCAAAGAAAAAGTAAGTAGTAAAGCAGCACCCATACAAGTGCTTTCGGGTAGTACAAGCGTTCCCGCCGGGAACCACCTGACGGCATGACATTAAGGAGCATTCAAATGCCCAAGATGAAGACCAAAAGCAGCGCCAAGAAGCGCTTTTCGGTCCGCGCTGGTGGTTCCATCAAGCGTGGCCAAGCCTTCAAGCGTCACATCCTGACCAAGAAGACCACCAAAGTGAAGCGTCACCTGCGCGGTGCTACTGCTGTTCACGAGCGCGACGTCGCATCCGTCCGCGCCATGATGCCCTACGCGTAAGGAGATAGAACATGTCCCGAGTTAAACGTGGTGTAACGGCTCGCGCCCGTCACAAAAAGGTTCTCGTTCAGGCCAAGGGTTACCGCGGTCGTCGCAAGAATGTATATCGCATCGCCAAACAGGCGGTGATGAAGGCCGGTCAGTACCAGTACCGTGACCGTCGTCAACGCAAGCGTCAGTTCCGTTCCTTGTGGATCGCCCGTATCAATGCCGCCGCTCGCGAGCTGGGCATGAAGTACAGCACCTTCATGAACGGCCTGAAGAAGGCCAACATCGAAGTCGACCGCAAGGTTCTGGCCGATCTGGCCGTCTTCGATCAGCCGGCGTTTGCCGCTCTGGCCGCCCAGGCCAAGGCCAAGCTCGGCGCCTGAGCTTAAGCTCTTGAAAAAAAAGGAGGCGCAAGCCTCCTTTTTTGTTTATTCGTTTTGCTGTCGGTAGTTTTGCTGGAACAAGTCCATGGACAATCTCGATCAGATCGTTAGCGAAGCCAAGTCCGCTTTTGCTGCCATTTCCGACCCGGACGCGCTGGAGCAGGTCAAGGCCCGTTTCCTCGGCAAGAGCGGCCAGATTACCGAACTCCTGAAGGGCCTTGGCAAGCTGCCGCCCGAGGAGAAGAAAACTGCCGGCGCGGCAATCAACGTCGCCAAGAGCGCGGTCGAAACCGCGCTCAACGAGCGCCGTGAAGCCATCCGCAAGGCTGCGCTCGAAGCGCGCCTGGCCGAAGAAGCGCTGGATGTCACGCTGCCCGGACGCGCCGAGGCGCGCGGGGGGCTGCATCCGGTGACGCGCACGCTGGAGCGCATTGAATCCCTGTTCGCCTCGATCGGCTTCGAAGTCGCCGACGGCCCGGAAATCGAAGAGGATTTCCACAACTTCACCGCCTTGAACACGCCCGAGGATCACCCAGCCCGTTCGATGCACGACACGTTCTACCTGCAGAACCCGGACGGCACACTGGCCGACAAGGTGCTGCTGCGTACCCACACCAGTCCGATCCAGGCGCGCTACATGCAGGCGCACGTCGCCAAGTTCGGCCAGCTGGAAACGATGCCCGAGATTCGCATCATTGCGCCGGGCCGCGTCTATCGTGTCGACTCCGACGCGACGCATTCGCCGATGTTCCACCAGGTCGAAGGCCTGTGGGTCGGCGAGAACGTTTCCTTTGCCGATCTGAAGGGCGTGATCGCCGATTTCCTGAAGAGTTTCTTCGAAACCGACGATCTGACCGTCCGCTTCCGCCCGTCCTTTTTCCCGTTTACCGAACCGTCGGCTGAAATTGACGTCGCTTTCATGAGCGGTGCGCTGAAGGGCCGTTGGCTGGAGATCGCTGGCTGCGGCATGGTGCATCCGAACGTCTTGCGCATCGCCGGCATCGATCCGGAAAAATACACCGGCTTCGCCTTTGGCTTCGGGCCGGACCGCCTGACCATGCTGCGTTACGGCGTCAATGATCTTCGCCTGTTCTTCGAAGGTGATCTGCGCTTCCTGCGCCAGTTCGCCTGATTCCATTTTCGAGACACGCCAATGAAATTCTCCGAATCCTGGTTGCGTACCCTTGTCGATCCGAAGCTGACGAGCGAGGAACTCTCCCATCTGCTGACCATGGCAGGCCTCGAAGTTGAGGAGCTTGACCCGGTTGCTCCCGTTTTCGACAGCGTCGTCGTCGCCCATGTGCTGGAAGTCGTCAAGCATCCGGATGCCGACCGCCTGAATGTTTGCCAGGTCGATACCGGCAGCGGCAGCCCGACGACCATCGTCTGCGGTGCGCCGAACGTCGCCGTCGGCCTCAAGGTGCCGTGCGCGCTGCCCGGGGCCAAGCTGCCCGGCGACTTCACCATCAAGATCGCCAAGGTGCGCGGCATCGAATCCTCCGGCATGCTGTGCTCGGCCAAGGAGCTGGGTATTGCTGATGAGGCGTCCGGCCTGCTGATCCTGCCGGCCGATGCGCCGGTCGGTCAGTCGATCCGCCAGTACCTGGAACTTGACGATAACGTCTTCGAGATCAAGCTGACGCCGAACCGTGCCGACTGCCTTTCTCTTCAGGGCATTGCCCGCGAAGTCGGCGCCATTACCGGCGCCGCGACGGCGCTGCCGCAAGTCGCCGCAGTGCCGGCCAGTATCGCTGACGCCCGTGCTGTCGTACTCGACGCACCGGCCGCCTGCCCGTTGTACTTTGGGCGCATCGTCAAGAGTGTCGATGCCAAGGCGCCGACGCCGGAATGGATGCGGCGCCTTGGCATCGACACTCTTGACGATGCGCCCAAAGTACAAC
>CAMKYP010000018.1 GCA_946477505.1 uncultured Dechloromonas sp.
TACGACGAGGATTACGACTGGCGCGCCACCGATCTCAAGGGCGCCATCAACAACTGGTCGCTCGACGCGATGCACAAGCTGACCGACAGCGTTTTCGTCGGGCGCTTCCTGACCGAGCAGAAACCCAACAAGCGCAACGTGACCTTCATCCCGGTGGAGGAAATCAAGGAACTGCGCGAACCGGGCATCTACATCGCCGTGATGAGCCAGCCCAACCGTTTCCGCTACGACTATCAGGTCACCTATTTCTACGTCAGCGATCTTGGCCTTGCCACCCGCCTGTTCACCAAGGGGGCGGATGCCTACGTCAGTTCGCTGACCAGCGGCAAGGCGGTGTCCGGCGTCGAAGTGGCGTGGATGGACGAGAACGCCAAGGTCGTCGCCCGCGCCGAAACCGACGGCAACGGTCGCGCCGCCTTTGTCGAGCGCCCGGCCAGCGCCAAGGTGGTCGTCGCCCGCCAGGGTCAGCAGATCTCGATGATCACCCTCAAGGAGCCGGCGCTCGACCTGTCCGAATACGATGTCGCCGGGTTGCCGGGCCGTCCGGTGCGCCTGTTTGCCTACTCCGGCCGCAACCTCTACCGGCCGGGCGAACAGTTCGATTTGTCGGTGCTGGCGCGCGACGCCGACGGCCGGCCGGTTGCGCCGCAGCCGATCCAGGCTATCCTGCGCCGGCCTGATGGCAAGAGCCAGTTCACCGCCACCTGGCAGCCCGATGCCAAACTGGGGGGCTACTACCAGAGCCGTATCGAATTGCCGGTCGATGCGCCGACCGGATTCTGGACGCTGGAGCTGCGCGCCGATCCGGCCGACAAGCTGGCGACGACCAGCTATCGCTTCGGCGTCGAGGAATTCATGCCCGAACGCATGAAGCTCGACCTGTCGAGCAAGCAGGCGACGGTGTCGCCGGACGACAACCTGACCATCGCGGTCAAGGGCGCCTATCTCTACGGCGCGCCGGCTGCCGGCAACCAGTTGCTCGGTGTGGCCGTCTTCGAGCGCCAGAAGAATCCGCTCGCCCAGAAACTGCCGGGCTTCGAGTTCGGCGATACCAACGAGGACAGCCAGCGCGAGCGCGTCGAACTGGAGCAGAACGTCCTGGACGAGAACGGCGACCTGAGTCTCGACGTCGACCTGTCGCCGGCCAAGGGCAAGCGCTCGCCCTATACTGTGCGGACGACACTGAGCCTGCTCGAAACCGGCGGCCGCCCGGTGGTGCGCAATTTTGAACGGGTCATCTGGCCGGCGCCGGTGCTGGTCGGCGTGCGGCCGCTGTTCACCGGCGACTACGCCCGCGAAGGCAGCGTAGCGCAGTTCGAGGTCATCCGTGCCAACGCCGACGGCAAGCTGTTTGCCGGCAAGGCGCTGCCGGTCCGCCTGTTCCGCGAGAACCGCGACTACTACTGGCGTTTCGACGACCAGCGTGGCTGGCACAGTGGCTTCACCGAAACCGACGAACTGGTCGATACCGGCAGCGTGAGCATCGCCGACGGCGCGCGTGGCAAGCTCGGCCTGCCGGTCAAGTACGGCCGCTACCGGCTGGAGATCAGCGATCCGGAAACCCGCCAGGTGACGAAGGTTCGTTTCTACGCCGGTTGGAGCGCGCGCGGCGATGAAACGCAGGGCGTGCGTCCGGACCGTGTCGCGCTGAAATTCGACAAGCCGGCCTACAAGGACGGCGAGACCGCGAAGCTGACCATCACCCCACCGCATGCCGGCGAGGCGCTGGTCACCGTCGAGGGGGACAAGACCCTGTGGCTGAAACGCATCGCGGTACCGGCCGATGGCACGACGCTCGACATTCCGGTCGACAAGGATTGGAAGCGCCACGACCTGTACGTGTCGGTGGCCGTGCTCCGTCCTGGCAACAGCGGCGAGAAGGTCACTCCGGCCCGCGCCCTGGGCCTGACGCATCTGCCGCTTGACCGTGGCGACCGCAAGCTGGCCGTCACGCTGGAAGCCCCGAAGAAAATGCTGCCGGAAACCAAGCTGAAGGTGAAGGTCAAGGCCCCGGCTGCCGCCGGCCAGAAGGCGGTAGTGACGCTGTCGGCGGTCGATGTCGGCATCCTCAACATCACCCGCTTCACGACGCCCGACCCGCACGGCCATTTCTTCGGCAAGCAGCGCTACGGCGCCGACCAGTACGACGTCTACGGCCGCCTGATCGAGAAGATGGCCGGCCAGAAGGGCAAGCTGAAGTTCGGCGGCGATGCCGCGCCCAAGGCGACCAAGAGCCTGCCCAAGAAGGTCCGGCTGGTCGATCTGTTCTCCGGGCCGGTCGAGTTGAACGCCCAGGGCGAGGCCGAAGTGGCGCTCGATGTGCCCGACTTCAACGGCACGCTGCGCCTGATGGCCGTGGTCGCAGCACCGGATAAGTTCGGTAACGCCGAGGCGGAAACCGTGGTGGCCGCGCCGCTGGTCGCCGAACTGATGACGCCGCGCTTCCTCACCGTTGGCGATAACGCGACGGTCGCGCTCGATCTGCACAACCTGTCGGGCGAGGTGCAGAAGCTCAAGGTGCGCGTCATCAACGGCGACGGACTGAAGGTGGCGAATGCCGAGCGCGAACTGGAACTCAAGGACCAGCAGAAGCAGACCCTGCGCTTCGCCGTCGAGGCGGGCAGTGCTTTCGGCCTGACCGATGTGCGCGTGGCCGTGAGCAGCGCCAGCGGCCTCAAGCAGGAACGCAGCTTCGGCCTGCAGGTCCAGGCGGCGACACCGCAACAGCAGGTCATGAAACTGCTGGCGGTCGGCCCCGGCGAAAGCATCGATATCAAGGAGGCCGAGCTGGGCGGATTCATCAAGAGCACCGTGCAATCGCACTTGGTGATTTCCGACAAGGCGCCGATCGATGTGCGCGGCGCCATCCAGGGCTTGCTGACCTATCCTTACGGCTGTGCCGAGCAGACCACGTCGACCGCCTACCCGCATGTTTTGGTCGATGAGGAGGGCGCCAGACTCTTCGGGCTGAAGGCCTACAGCCGCGAGCAACGGGCCGACATGCTGGGCAAGGCGATTGCCCGCCTCGGCGCCATGCAGGCGCCGAACGGCGGTTTCAGCCTGTGGGGCAACGTCTCCGAGTACCAGTACTGGCTCTCGGCCTACGTCGGCAACTTCCTGCTCGATGCTCGCGAACAGGGCTTCGGCGTCCCGGAAACGATGCACAAGAATGCCATGGAATTCCTGCTCAAGAACCTGCAGGAGGGGGCTGCCGGCCTGCCGTCGGGCAAGGTCGTCTATCGCGAAAATGGCTGGCAGGACTACCGTTACGCCGGGTCTGGCCGCTTTGGCGTGCTGGCCTATGGTGGTTACGTACTGGCGCGTGAGTCGAAGGCGCCACTGTCCACGCTGCGCCAGATGTTCGAGCTGCGCGAGCAGGCCCACTCGGGGCTGGCGCTGGTCCATCTCGGCTTGGCGCTCAAGCTGATGGGCGACGAGACGCGCGCCCAGACGGCGCTCGCCGAAGGGGTGAAGAAGAGTCGCGATACCGGCTACTGGTGGGGCGATTACGGCAGTCCGCTGCGTGATGCTGCCCTGTCCTATGCACTGCTCGAACGCCACAAGCTGAAGGTCGAGGGCAAGGACAACCTGGTTGCCATTGCCGCAGCGGAGCTGGGCAAGAACCGCTACACCAGCACGCAGGAAAAACTCGCGTTGTTCCTGCTCGGCCGCAACTTTGTCGGCAAGGCGGAAGGCGAAACGAGTTGGAGCGCCGAGTTCGCCGACAAGGACAAACCGGAGAGCGTCACCGCCTCGGGCAATCTGGTCCGTCCGCTGACGGCGTCGGCCTTGCAGGGCGGTGTGCGCATCAAGAACACGCACAAGGAAAAGCTCTACGTGCAACTGAGCCTGAGCGGCCACCCGGCAAAGATGCCGGCCAACCGCGACGACGCCATCGCCCTGTCGCGCGACCTGTTCGAGGCCGACGGCAAGCCGATGCGGCCGCGTGCGCTGCGCGTCGGCGAGTCGGTCATCGTGCGCATCAACGTCAATCCGCGCAGCTGGGTGAATACCGGCATGGTGGTCGACAAGATTCCGGCTGGCCTGGAAATCGAGAACCTCAACATCGCGCAAGGCGAGGGCATCGCCAGCACGACCATCGACCGGGTCAATCCGGCCGAGGCCATGCAGGACCCGCGCATCCAGCACGTCGAGTTCCGCGATGACCGCTTTGTCGTCGCCGCCCGCCTGCAGGGCAAGTTGAGCCTGTTCTACCGGGCGCGGGTCGTGACGCCGGGCAAGTTTGTCTTCCCGCCGATCTATGCCGAGGATATGTACCGTCCCGATGTTTATGGTCTGGCGACCGGCGAAGCGACGCTGACCGTCACCGACGGCAAGGAGGCCAGGGAAAAGGCGGCGCCGGCCTCGACACCCGCCAAGCCCTGATCGCGCGTGGGGTTGGTCGGAGGATTTGCACCCTGGCGTGGCCGGCTGAAACGCTTGCCGCGCTGGGTGTGGTTCGTCTTGACAGTGCTGGCCGCGCTGCTGGCACTCGACCGGGCCTTCCCGCCGCGCGTGCCCGGCCGCGATGCCCCGCATGCGCTGCTCATCGTCGCCCGCGACGGCACGCCGTTGCGCGCCTTTCCCGATCGCGACCACGTCTGGCGGCATCCAGTGACGCTCGCCGAGGTGTCGCCACGCTACCTCGAGGCGCTGGAAGCCTACGAGGATGGCTGGTTCCGCTGGCATCCCGGCGTCAATCCGCTGGCTCTGGCCCGTGCGGCGTGGCAGTGGGCGCGTCACGGCCACATCGTGTCCGGCGGTTCGACGCTGACCATGCAGGTGGCGCGCATCCTCGAGCCCATGCCCAAGACGATACCGGGCAAGCTCAAGCAAATCCTGCGTGCCCTGCAGCTGGAAGCGCATTACTCCAAGGACGACATCCTCGGCATCTACGTCAATTACGCGCCGATGGGCGGCGTGCTCGAAGGCGTCGAGGCGGCCAGCCGGGCCTATCTCGGCAAGCCGGCCCGGCTGTTGAGCCATGCCGATGCCGCGTTGCTCACCGTGCTGCCGCAGGCCCCGTCCCGCCTGCGTCCGGATCGTCAACCCGAGCGCGCCCGGCAGGCGCGGGACAAGGTGCTGCAGCGGATGGCCGGTACGTGGTCCGATGCCGATATCCGGGATGCACTGCAGGAGCCGGTTATCGCCCAGACGGTGCGCGACCCGCTGCTCGCCCCGCTGCTTGCCGAGCGGCTGCGCAAGGAGGCGGCTGGTCGCCAGCGTATCGATACCACGCTCGATGCCCAGGCGCAGCAGACGGTCGAACTGCTGCTGACGCATCGCCTTGGCGCCTTGCCCCCACGCGTGTCGATGGCCGCGCTGGTGGTCGATAACGAAACGCTGGAGGTCCGCGCCTACGCTGGCTCGGCGGATTTCGCCGACAGCGACCGCTTCGCCCACGTCGACATGGTGCGTGCCTCACGTTCGCCGGGGTCGACGCTGAAGCCCTTCCTCTACGGGTTGGCGCTGGACGAGGGGCTGATCCATTCCGAGTCGCTGCTCGGCGACGTGCCGCAGTCCTTCGGCGGCTACCAGCCGGGCAATTTCCAGCAGAGCTTTCATGGGCCGGTCAGTGTTTCCGAAGCGCTGGTCAAGTCGCTCAACGTGCCGGCCGTCGAAGTGCTCGAGCGCCTCGATCCCAAGCGTTTCGTCGCGGCGCTGCGGCGTGGCGGCTTGAAACTCGATTTTCCCAAGGGCGAGTCGCCCAACCTGTCGGTCATTCTTGGCGGTGCCGGCACTTCGCTGGAACAACTGGTCGGTGCCTACACGGCGTTCGCGCGTCAGGGTATCGCCGGCAAGCCGCGCTATACGCCGGATGCGCCCAGGGTGGAGCAGCGCATGTTGTCGGAGGGGGCGGCCTTCATCATCCGCGACATTCTCGAATCGGGTGGTCCGGTCGGTCGCGCGGTCGAGGCGGGGAGCGGCATACGACGTGGCGTTGCCTGGAAGACCGGGACCAGCTTCGGTTTTCGTGATGCCTGGGCCATCGGCGTTTCCGACCGGCTGACGGTTGGCGTCTGGGTCGGCCGGCCGGATGGCACGCCCAACCCCGGGTTCTTCGGTGCCAATATCGCGGCGCCGCTGCTGGTCGACATTTTCAGCGCGCTCGATCAGCAGCCGGCGGTTACGCGCACGCCGCCGTCGTCGGTCAGTCAGCAGAAGGTGTGCTGGCCGCTGGGCGGGCGCTACGATCCCGATGAAGATGGTTTGTGCCATCGCCAGGCACTTGCCTGGCTGCTCAATGACACGGCACCGCCGACCTTTCCGGATCGCCTGCGCGGCGGCGAAGTGCGCTACAGCTATCAGGTCGATGCGGCGAGCGGCTTGCGTGTGACGCCGGCGTGCAGCGAGCGGCCGCGCCGCCAGGTCGAGGCCGTGCGCTGGCCGGCGGCGCTCGAGCCCTGGCTGGGAGCGGAGCTGCGCCGCAAGGCCCTGCCGCCAGCGTGGAATCCTCAATGCCGCCAGCAGGCTGAGCCGGAGGCCGGCCTGCGCATTTCGGGCATCACCGACGGCGAAGTGATCAAGCGTGTGCGGGCCGATCAGGAGCCTGTGGTCCGGCTGGAGGTGCGTGGCCAGCGAGGGCAAGTTTACTGGTTGCTCAATGGCAAACTGGTCGCCCATCGCCCGGCCAGCCTGCCATTGATCCAGCGGCTGAGTGAGACGGGGCGCATGGATGTGACGGTGATGGACGATCATGGTCGTTTTGATAAGGTCAGCTTCAGTGTTCGTTAACTGTCCGCTGTTGTGCTCGCTATATACTCGCGGCTGACCTTGTGACTACCGGACGACAGCCATGCATTTCCAATCCGTCACCTTCGATCTCGACGGGACCCTGCTCGACACCATCGCCGATCTGGCCGAAGGCTGCCGGTTGATGCTCGATGAAATCGGCGCACCGGCACGCAGCCAGGCCGAGGTGCACAGCTTTGTCGGCAAGGGCATGGCCGTGCTGGTCGAGCGCTGCCTGACGCATGGCACGCCGCCGACCGCCGAGGCGCTGCATGCCGCCATCGAGTCGTTCAAGCGCCACTACACCGAGGTGAACGGTCGCTTCACGCAAATCTATCCCGGCGTTCAGGAGGGGCTGGCGGCGTGGAAAGCGAGTGGCCTGAAAATGGGCGTCGTCACCAACAAGCCGGGCATGTTCACCGAAGCCCTGCTCGAACGCATGGGCATGACGGATTATTTCGATGTGATCGTCTCCGGCGACACCACGGCGCACAAGAAGCCGCATCCGGAACCCATCCTGCACGCCTGTCGTTTGTTCGGCGTGCGACCGGATCGCAATTTGCATATCGGCGATTCGGAAAACGACATCCTCGCCGCCCGCGCCGCCGGTTGTCCGACCTTCTGCGTGCCCTATGGCTACAACGAAGGCAAGCCGGTGGACAGTGCCGATTGCGATGCGCTAGTATCCGATCTGCTTGCCGCGTACCGGCAGGCGCTCACTTTCAAGACCTCCTGACGAAATGACCACCTTGCATCACTGGAATATCGAGCTTCGTTGGCGCCGCTGGCATCCGTAATCACTCGCCCGTTTGGCGCCTGTACGCTTTGCAGCGCGCACCCAGTTTGCAACACCCCGTCATTTTGAGGCTCCCCATGACTGAAACCGAATTCAACGCGCTGGCCGCGCAAGGCTACAACCGCATCCCCGTTTCGCTGGAGACGTTTGCCGACCTCGACACCCCGCTGTCGATCTACATGAAGCTGGCCAACGGACCTTATACCTACCTGCTCGAATCGGTGCAGGGCGGCGAGCGCTTCGGGCGCTACTCCATCATCGGCCTGGCCGCCTCGACCCGCATCGTCGTCAATGGCCATCAGGTGCTGGTGCTGACCGGCAACCGCATTGCCGAGCGTGAGGACGACACCAATCCGCTCGACTTCATCGGCAAGTACATGCAGCGCTTCCGCGCCCCGCCGGCCAGCGGCCTGCCGCGTTTCTGCGGCGGTCTGGTCGGCTGCTTCGGCTACGACACCGTACGCTACGTCGAGACTCGCCTGACCCGCACCCACAAGCCCGATGAAATCGGCACGCCGGATATCGGCCTGCTGCTGTCGGAAGAACTTGCCGTCGTCGACAACCTGTCCGGCAAGCTGACGCTGATCGTCTACGCCGAGCCCGGCTTCCCCGGCGCCTACCAGAAGGCGCGTAGCCGCCTGAAGGAATTACTGACCAAACTGCGCATGCCGGTCACCCTGCCCAGCGAACTGCCGGTGCATTCCGAGCCGGCGGTGTCCACCTTTGGCGAGGCCGCCTTCAAGCAGGCCGTGCTCAAGGCCAAGCGCTACATTACCGAGGGCGACATCATGCAGGTCGTGCTCTCGCAACGCATGACCAAACCGTTCATGGCCAGCCCGCTGGCGCTGTATCGCACGCTGCGCAGCTTGAATCCGTCACCCTACATGTTCTATTTCGATTTCGAGGATTACCACGTCGTCGGCGCCTCGCCGGAGATTCTGGTGCGCCTCGAAGGCGAGCGCGTCACCGTGCGGCCCATCGCCGGCACCCGCAAGCGCGGCGCCTCGCCGGAAGAGGATGCCGCGTTGGCCACCGAACTGCTGGCCGACGAAAAGGAGCGCGCCGAGCACACCCAGCTGCTTGACCTTGGCCGCAACGACTGCGGCCGCGTCGCCCGCGTCGGAACGGTCAAGCTGACCGAGAACATGATCGTCGAGCGCTACTCGCACGTGATGCATATCGTTTCCAACGTCGAAGGCAAGCTGCAGCCGGGGCTTGATGCGCTCGACGTGCTGCGTGCCACCTTCCCGGCCGGCACCGTCTCCGGCGCACCCAAGGTGCGGGCCATGGAAATCATCGACGAGCTGGAACCGGTCAAGCGCGGCATTTACGCCGGCTCGGTCGGCTACCTCAGCTTCAATGGCGACATGGACGTCGCCATTGCCATCCGCACCGGCGTGATCAAGGACAAGAAACTGCATGTCCAGGCCGGCGCCGGCATCGTTGCCGATTCGAACCCCGAATCGGAATGGCAGGAAACCCAGAACAAGGCCCGCGCTGTGCTGCGCGCCGCCGAACTGGCTGAACAGGGGCTGGATACCCGGTTCAACTGAAGTCGGCGCCGTCGCCCACCGGAAAGCCGCCTGCGGGCGGCTTTTTTCATGGACGTCGCAGCGGGGTCGTCGGAAAACCGACGGTGATTTTGAGTGGCCGTCGGATTTCCGATGGTTTGATGCCTTTGGTCATTTAAAAATCGTTCAGAAACAGCGAGTTAGTATTTCGTGTTGGCTTCGTTGTCCTTGGTACGGCATGTGCGTATGATGGATCGGGAAGCCGGAGGCGGCTTCATCTTTTCCGGAGACAAAATAATGAAACGTATCGTTCTCGCCGCTGCGGTCATGGCCGCCTGCTCCTCGTCCGTCATGGCCCAGGAATCTCCCACGCTCAAGAAAATCAAGGAAACCGGCAGTATTACGCTCGGCCATCGCGAATCCTCGATTCCTTTCTCCTACTACGACGACAAGCAGCAGGTGATCGGTTATTCCCACGAACTCATGCTCAAGGTGGTCGACGCGATCAAGAGCGAACTCAAACTGGCCAAGCTCGATACCAAGCTGATGCCGGTCACCTCCGCCAACCGCATTACCCTGGTCCAGAACGGCACCGTCGACATCGAGTGCGGCTCGACGACCAACAACACCGAGCGCCAGAAGCAGGTTGCCTTCTCGACCAGCATCTTCGTCATCGGCACCAAGCTGATGACCAAGAAGGAGTCCGGGATCAAGGACTTCCCGGATCTCGCCGGCAAGAACGTCGTTACGACGGCCGGTACGACCTCCGAGCGCCTGATCCGCAAGATGAACGAGGAAAAACAGCTCAAGATGAACATTATCTCGGCCAAGGATCACGGCGAGTCTTTCCTGACCCTGGAAACCGGCCGTGCCGTGGCCTTCATGATGGACGACGCGCTGCTTTATGGCGAAATGGCCAAGGCCAAGAAGCCGGGCGACTGGGCGGTGGTCGGCACCGCCCAGTCCAAGGAAGCCTACGGCTGCATGCTGCGCAAGGAAGATCCGGGTTTCAAGAAGGTGGTCGATGCCGCGCTGACCAAGGCGCTGACCTCCGGCGATGCCGAGAAGATCTACGCCAAGTGGTTCATGAATCCGATCCCGCCCAAGGGCCTGAATCTCAACATGCCGCTGTCCGACGATATGAAAGCCCTGATGAAGGCTCCGAACGACAAGGCTTTCGAGTAATTCTGGCGGGTTCCGGGGCGGTGACACCCCGGGATGAGTCTCGGGAAAGGGGTTTAGCATGAGCTACCAATGGAATTGGGGCGTCTTCCTGCAGCCGTCGGCTGCCGGGGACGATACCTATCTGGGCTGGATGTTCGCCGGCTTCAAAATGACCATCGCGCTGTCGCTGACGGCCTGGGTGCTGGCGCTGATACTCGGGGCGCTGGTCGGTGTCCTGCGTACCGTGCCGAACAAGACGCTGGCCGGCATCGCTACCGCTTATGTCGAACTGTTCCGCAACATTCCGTTACTGGTCCAGTTGTTCATCTGGTACTTCGTGCTGCCGGAACTGTTGCCGGCCAGTATCGGCGACGCCTACAAGCAGTCCAATCCGGTGCTCCAGCAGTTCCTCGCTTCGATGGTCTGCCTTGGTCTGTTCACCAGCGCCCGGGTCGCCGAACAGGTTCGCGCCGGGATCAATTCACTACCCAAGGGACAGAAAAATGCCGGCCTGGCTCTCGGCTTCACGCTGCCGCAGACCTATCGCCACGTGATGCTGCCTATGGCTTTCCGGCTGGTCGTTCCGCCGCTGACCTCGGAATTCCTCAACATCTTCAAGAACTCCGCCGTCTGCTCGACCATCGGTCTCCTCGAACTGGCCGCCCAGGGCCGCCAGCTGGTCGATTACACAGCCCAGCCCTACGAGTCCTTCATCGCCGTGACGCTGTCCTACATCATCATCAACGTTACCGTCATGACCCTGATGCACAAGTTCGAGAAGCGCATCGCGGTGCCCGGCTACATTGGAGGTAAGTGAAATGTACGAATTCGACTGGTCCTCCATCCCCGGCGCCTTGCCCTTCCTGTGGGACGGCATGAAGATTTCGCTGGTCATCACCGCCCAGGCAGTGGTCATCGGCATCGTCTGGGGCACCCTGCTGGCCATGATGCGGTTGTCGTCGATCAAGCCGCTGTCTTGGTTCGCCGCTGGCTACGTCAACCTGTTCCGCGCCGTACCGCTGGTCATGGTGCTGCTCTGGTTCTTCCTGATCGTGCCGGAGTTTGTCGGGCAGCTGTTCAACATTCCGAAGGGGACTGACTTACGTTTGTCTTCGGCGATGGCCGGTTTTGCCCTTTTTGAAGCGGCGTATTACTCGGAAATCATCCGCGCCGGCATCCAGAGCGTGCCGAAGGGCCAGATTGCCGCCGCCTCGGCGCTCGGCATGACCTATGGCCAGTCCATGCGCCTCGTCGTGCTGCCGCAGGCTTTCCGCAACATGGTGCCGCTGCTCCTGACCCAGGCCATCATCCTGTTTCAGGATACGTCGCTGGTCTATGTCTCCGCGCTGGCCGACTTCTTCGGCGCTGCCTACAAGGTCGGTGACCGCGATGGCCGTTTGGTCGAGATGCTGCTCTTCGCAGGCGCCGTCTATTTCGTCATCTGCTTCAGCGCTTCGCAGCTGGTGAAGCGCCTCCAGAAAAAATACACCCCGGCCTGAGCGCCGCCCAGGAGACATCCCATGATTCAGATCACCAACGTCAGCAAGCATTACGGTAGCTTCCAGGTGCTCAAGGACTGCTCGACTTCGGTCAGCAAGGGCGAGGTCATCGTCGTTTGCGGGCCGTCGGG
Source organism: uncultured Dechloromonas sp. (assembly GCA_946477505.1). Taxonomy (GTDB): domain Bacteria; phylum Pseudomonadota; class Gammaproteobacteria; order Burkholderiales; family Rhodocyclaceae; genus Azonexus. The sequence continues at coordinate 11,834 of CAMKYP010000018.1, forward strand.
TTCGGGCAAGTCGACGCTGATCAAGTGCGTTAATGGCCTGGAACCCTTCCAGGCTGGCGAAATCACCGTCGACGGTACCTCGGTCGGCGACCCGAAGACCAATCTGTCCAAGCTGCGCGCCCGCGTCGGCATGGTCTTCCAGAACTTCGAGCTGTTTCCGCACATGAGCATCACCCAGAACCTGGCCATTGCCCAGGTCAAGGTGCTCGGCCGCAGCCAGGAGGAGGCCATGGACAAGGGGCTCAAGCTGCTCGACCGGGTCGGCCTCAAGGCGCAGGCTGCCAAGTTCCCCGGCCAGCTGTCCGGCGGCCAGCAGCAGCGCGTGGCCATCGCCCGGGCATTGGCCATGGACCCGATCTGCATGCTGTTCGACGAGCCGACTTCGGCGCTCGACCCGGAAATGGTCAACGAGGTGCTCGACGTGATGACCGAGCTGGCCCAGGAGGGCATGACCATGATGTGCGTCACGCACGAGATGGGCTTCGCCCGGCGCGTCGCCAACCGGGTGATCTTCATGGACCAGGGGGCCATCGTCGAGGACGACGACAAGGAAACCTTCTTTGCCAATCCGCGTTCGCAGCGCGCGCAGAACTTCCTCGCCAAGATACTGCACCACTGAGAGGCGGTCCGATGACGAGCGAAGCGTTGGCGCGTATGGCGTTCAGTTTCTTCCTGGGTGGCATGGTCAGTCTGTTGACGATGACCAATCCGCTGTCGAAGATACCGGTCTATCTGTCGCTGTGCGTGGGTGTACCCGCGCCGACGGCACATCGGGAGGCCGTCCGGGCGTGTCTGTACGCCTTTCTCCTGCTCACGGTGGGTTTGTTTGCCGGCGTGGCCGTGCTGGAGGTCTTCGGCATTTCCTACGGCGCGCTGCGTATTGCGGGCGGGTTGACCGTGGCCATGATCGGCTACCGCATGCTGTTCGATACCGTCGAGCCTGCTGCGCAGTCGGCTTCCGGCGGCAGCTTCGCTTTTTTCCCGTTGGCCATGCCGGGAATCGCCGGGCCCGGTGCCTTGGCGACGGTCATCGGCATTTCGACCGAAATTGCCGAACTGTCGGGAGGCCTGGCACGGGCAACGGCCTACGGGGCGACGGTAGCGGGTATTGCCGTGACCTGTCTGGCGATCTGGCTGGTACTGCGTTCCGCACGCTGGGCGTCGCGCTGGCTGGGCCGGGAAGGGGTGAATGTGGTCAGCCGGCTGACGGGCTTCCTGCTCGTTTGCATCGGTGTCCAGTTTGTCGGCTCGGGCGTGCGCACTTTCATGGCGGGCGCATGAGCGGCGATTCGCCGTTGCCATGACCATCGGTACTGCCAGGGCCATGCTGCCAACATCCCTCCCGCATCCGCATCGAGCGCTTGGTCTGGCCATGCTGCTCGCCGTCCTCCTGCTCCTCGGCCTGTTTGTCTACCGTTTGTCGGAGCAATTCGGCATCGAACGAATGCGCGATGCCGCCAGCCATCAACTGGATATCCTGGCAGCGGCCATTGATAGTGAAGTAACGCGTCACGCTTCGATACCCAGCGCCATCGAATTGAATCCCGATATCCTTGCGCTGTTGCGGGCACCGGCCGATCAGCAGGGCAGCCGGCAGGGGGCTGCCAATCATTTTCTGCAGAAGCTGAACGATCACCTGGGCGGTCCGGCCATCTTCGTCCTTGATACCGGCGGTCGGGTCCTCGCTTCCAGCGACTGGATATTCTCTGACAACCTGCTGGGCTCTGATCTTTCCTACATGCCGTTTTTCCGGGATGCGGTGCAGGGAACGCCGGCACGTCACTATGCAATCGACCCCGCCCGTCAGGAACCCGGCTATTACTTCGCCCTTCCGGTTCGCGATGAAAAACAGGATTGGCGGGTAATTGGTGTAGCCGTCGTCAAGTCTGGCCTGCGCGAGCTGGAAAGGCGTTGGCTAGCCCAGGAGGCCCCGGCATTGATTGTCGATAGCAACGACCTTGTCCTCCTGGCCTCGCCGCCGGAATGGCGCTATGCGACCCTACGGCCAAAGGAGCGCACGATGCTGGATCAGATTGGTCGTCAGCAGTTTGCCGGCCAGCGCTTGGGGGAGCTCAGCCTCGACATCGATCTCTCGGGGGCGAGCGAGGGGACGTTGGTTCGCCTGCCCAAGCATTTGCGGGGCGATTTGCAGGCTTTGAGGGGCGAGCGTCAGTATCTGGCGCTGGCTCGCCACCTGCCGGGGACGGCGTGGCGGATCGTCGTTTTCTCCGATCTGCGCCCGGTCGGCGTGCAGGCGGCCACTCATGCGGCGCTCGGCATCGCGGCCTTCGGCTGCATGCTGCTCGGTGTGCTCTATGCCAGGCAGCGTCGGCGTCTGGCGCGCGGCCGGGAAGAGGCGAGGGCGCTGCTTGAACGGGCCAGCCACGAGCTTGAACGCAAGGTCGAGGAACGTACGGCCGATCTGTCGGAGGCGGTTTCCGGCCTGCAGCGCGAGGTTGTTGAGCGCCAGCGCGCCGAGCAGACGCTGCGTGCCGCCCAGGATGAACTCGTGCAGGCCGCCAAACTGGCGGTTCTCGGACAGATGGCCACTGGCATCACGCACGAGCTGAGCCAGCCGCTCGGCGCGATCCGTGCGCTGGCAGCGAATGCCGTGGAGTTCATGCGGCGTGGCGACATGGCGACCACCGAGAAAAACATGGCCATCGTCGAGCAGTTGATCGAGCAGATGGGGAGCATCATCGGTCAGTTGAAAACCTTCGCCCGCAAGTCGCCGGCCGTCTATTCGGCAGTCGATGTCGCGCAGGCCGTGGAGGGGGCGCTCTTCCTCTTCGACGTTCGCCTGAAACGGGAAAACGTCACGGTCGACCGCCATGTGGAACACGGTGTCTGGATCGCCTGGTGCGACCGCAATCGCCTGCAGCAGGTGCTGGTCAACCTGATCGGCAACGCACTTGACGCCATGCAGGGAGAAGCAGTGCGCCGCCTGGGCTTTTCGGTCGACAAGGCCAGCTCCGGCCAGTTGGCCCTCGCCGTCACCGACAGCGGTTGCGGTTTCACGGAGGAGGCGCTCGCTCACCTGTTCGAGCCTTTCTTTACAACCAAGCAACCGGGCGAAGGCCTGGGGCTGGGGCTGACCATCTCGCGCGATATCCTGCGTGATTTCGGCGGCGATCTCCTGGCCGGCCCCGCGCCGGGCGGAGGCGCTCGCTTCGTCGTCCTCTTGCCGCCTCTTCTGGCCGAACATCGGAAACAAACAACATGAAAACGCCATTGAAAGTCCTGCTCGTCGAGGACGATCCGAATGTCCGGCTCGGCTGCGAGCAGGCGATGCAACTGGCCGGCATCGCCGTCGTTGCCACTGCTTCGGCCGAAGAGGCGGAGCGGCACCTGACCCCGGACTTTCCCGGTATCGTGGTCACCGACATGCGATTGCCGGGGATGAGCGGCATGGATTTGTTGCGCCGCGTCCGTGAGCAGGACGCGGACCTGCCGGTGATCATCATCACCGGCCACGGTGACGTGACGCTCGCTGTCGAAGCCATGCGCAACGGGGCCTACGACTTCATGCAGAAGCCCTTCTCAATCGATGATCTGGTCGATGTTGTGCGGCGGGCGCTGGAAAAGCGCGAACTCGTCCTTGAGGTCGAATCGCTGCGCCGCCGCCTGGATTATCGTGACGACCTCGAAGCACGGCTCATCGGCCGTTCGCCGCAAATGCAGAAGGTGCGGCGCCTCATCCTCGATGTCGCCAATGCCGCGGTCGACGTGCTCATCGTCGGCGAAACGGGGACCGGCAAGGAAATGGTGGCGCGCTGTCTGCACGACCTGGCGCGTCCCGGCCAGGAAAACTACGTCGCCATCAACTGCGGCGGCATGGCCGACAATCTGCTCGACAGCGAACTCTTTGGTCACGAGCAGGGCGCCTTCACCGGGGCCCAGAAGCGTCGTATCGGCAAGATCGAATACGCCAGCGGCGGCACGCTCTTCCTCGATGAACTCGAGAGCATGCCGATGAACATGCAGATCAAGCTGTTGCGCGTGCTGCAGGAGCGCGTCATCGAGCGACTCGGCTCTAACCAGCTCATACCGGTGAATTGCCGGGTGGTCGCTGCCAGCAAGGAAGATCTCAAGGTCTGGTCGGAGCAGGGGAAGTTCCGGGCCGACCTGTACTACCGGCTCAATGTGGTGCGCATCGAGCTGCCGCCTCTGCGCGAGCGGCGCGAGGATATCCCGGCGCTCTACGACAGCTTCCTGTTGCATGCCGCCAAACGCTACAACCGCCCGCCGCCGCCCTTGACGCCGGAAACCCTGCGCCGCCTGATGGCGCAGGACTGGCCGGGCAATATCCGCGAACTGCGCAATGCCGCCGACTGCCATGTCCTCGGCATCGGCGGCCAGGTCATCGGGAGCGGTGAAATGCCGTCGCTGACCGAGGCGGTCGAGAATTACGAACGCCTGCTGATCGACGACGAATTCTCCCGTCAGCAGCGCAACATCCAGCGCACGGCCGATGCCTTGCGCATCGCTCGCACCACGCTGCATGACAAACTGAAGAAATACGGCCTGATCTGAGCGGAGGGTGGCGGCCACCGTGCCGAACCGGTCGGCAGCGCGGTGGCCGAGTGTCTTAGAAGCTGTACTGGTAGCCCAGCGCCAAGCCGTAGGCGGAGTCGCCGGGGTTGATCGCGTACCTGCCGTAGGCGCTGGTGCCCATCGGAACCAAGGCCGAACCCGGTGCGTTCTTGTGCGCCGAGACGATGCCGTAGACGTTGGACTGGGCGCTGATGCTTTCGAGCCAGCCGACCGTTGCGACGCGGCCCTTGTCGTCCGGGCTGGCATCTTCGGTACGGCCCTCGGCGTAGGCTAGCAGCAGTTGGCCGGTGGCGGTCGCCTGGGTCTGGCTGCCGAGCATCCATTCGCGCCGCGTCCGGGTGATGCCGTTGTCGTTGTTCGTTTCCATCCGGCCCAAGCCGGCCAGCAGGCGAGTCTTGCTGAACTGGTAGCTGGTGCCGAAAAAGGCATTCTTGACCACTGCCGTCGCCGTTCCGTTGTGGTCATCGCGCTGGTAGGCCGCCGTCAGACCGAGCGGCCCCTTGACGTAGTTGACGGCAAGGGCGACGGCATCGGATCGCTTGCCCGTCTCGCCGCTCAGCGCCAGCATGGCGGAGGCGCTCAGGCCGGCCAGGGTCGGCGTGGCGTAGATGATCGAGTTGTCGAAACGGATGCCGCCGGTGCTGACATTGCCATCGGTGGTCGGCGAGCCGTAGCCCATGTCGAAGGCATCGTGCGCAATGACGCTCTTGAACATCGGGGAATACTGGCGTCCGGCCGTCAACCGGCCGTAGGCGGCGCTTTCCACGCCGACGTAGGCCTGCCGGCCGAAGAGTTTTCCGCCCTGGGCGAGCGTTCCCTTGGTGGCAAACAGACCGGCTTCCAGTTGATAGATGGCGCGCAGCCCTTCCTTGATGTCGGCGCCGCCCTTGAGGCCGAGACGGCTGCCGTGCAGACCGCCGGAATCGACGGCCAAGCGGTCGCCCTTGTTACCGCCGGTATTGTATTCGGTGAACAGGTCGAGCTTGCCGTACAGCACGGCGCTCGGGTTGCCGCCAAAAGCCGTGCCGGAGAGCAGCGGAACGCTGCTCGGGGCCGGACGCGGTTCTTCCTTGCGGGCTTCCAGTTGGGTAATCCGTTCCTGGAGTTTTTGCAGCGCCTGTTTCATCTCCTCCAGTTCGCCAGCGTGGGCGGCAACGGGGGCGAGGCCGGAAATCAGGCCAGCACAGGCCAGGGCGATGACGATTTTTTTCATGTTTTATCCTCTTCTCGAAATGAATGCCCCCCTGCCGGCAGCGTGGCGCTGCGGCATGTGTTGTTTTCAGTGGGGGATTTTTGCGCTCAGTCCGGCATCACGGCCGGCCTGAGGATGCTCGTTACCGGGACATCAGTATTCCCAGAAAATGCGCTGCAACTCCTTGCTGTCGCTGGTCTTGGTGAGCGCCACTGCGGCCAGGATGCGGGCCTTCTGCGGGTTCAGGTCATGGGCGACGACCCAGTCGTACTGGTCGTCCGGCTGCTCGGCATTGCGCACCACGAAGCCGCCGGCATTGACGTGCGACGAGCGGATGATCTGCACGCCCTTGCCGCGCAATTCGCGCAGGGCCGGGACGACGCGATTGCTCACCGAGCCGTTGCCGGTACCGGCGTGGATGATGGCCTTGGCGCCCTTGTCGGCAAAGGCGCGGTAGGCCGTGTCGTTGGCGTTGCCCTGGCCGTAGGCGATCTCGACCGTCGGCAGGCTGGCGATTCGGTCGATGTCGAACTCGGAATTGACCGTGTGGCGCTTGGCCGGCAGGCGGAACCAATAATTCCGGCCTTCGACGACCATGCCGAGCGGTCCCCATGGACTCTTGAACGCCTCGGTCCGGATGTTGATCATCTTGGAGACGTCGCGGCCGCTGTTCAGTTCGTCGTTCATCGTGACCAGCACGCCCTTGCCGCGCGCCTCCTGGCTGGCGGCGACGCTCACCGCGTTGTACAGGTTGAGCATGCCGTCAGCCGACATGGCGGTGCCGGGACGCATCGAGCCGACGACCACGATCGGCTTGTCGCTGTGCACGACCAGGTTCAGGAAGTAGGCGGTTTCTTCGAGCGTGTCGGTGCCGTGGGTGATGACGATGCCGTCCACGTCGCCTTGCTTGGAGAGGGTGGCAACGCGCCTGGCCAGGGTCAGCAGATGCTCGTTGGTGAAGCTCTCCGAGGCGATCTGGAAAACCTGCTCGCCCCGCACGCTGGCCACCTTGGACAGTTCCGGAACGCCGGCGATCAGTTTGTCCACCGGCACCTTGGCGGCCTGATAGGTTGCGCTGTTGGTGGCCTCCGCGCCGGCGCCGGCGATCGTGCCGCCGGTGGCCAGGATCACGACATTGGGCAGGCCTGCCCAGGCGGCAACGGATGCCAGCAGGCCGGCAGCCAGCAGCATGCAGCGAGAAATGTTGCGGTTCATTGAATCTCCTTGTTGGTCTGATCGGGAAGCCGGGGGTCGGCTTCGTGTTTTCTGCAATGCACGGGGCGTGCCAGCAGGGGTGATCAGGCGGGAGATTCCCCAACTCGTTGATTCGAGTGGTTGGGTGAGGTCAGGCGGCGATGCCGGCTATCGGTGTGCCGAGGCGCCGGGGTATTCCGGCCTCGGAATTCCGAGGCCGGTGGGTGAGGTGCGCCTCAGTCCGGCTTGTGCCAGGCCTCGTCGGCGGCGAGCGGTGCGGCGACGCGGGCCGAGTACGAGCGTACGGTGCCGGACTCGAAGTAAATGCGAGCGAGCAGTTCCGAGAGCACACCGGTGGTGATGAAGTGCACCCCGGCAATCAGCGTGCCGATGCCGACGATGAGCAGCGGGCGGCCGCCAATCGGTTCGCCCAGTCCGAACTTGACCCAGCCGAGCCAGGCCAGTACCAGACCGGAAAT